>JACNIZ010000023.1 GCA_014382805.1 Planctomycetota bacterium | reverse complement strand
CAACTTCGAGGTCCATCGGGCGATCTGCCATCGTGAATACGCCGTAAAAGAAATGGCTGTGCAGTTCTGTCACAAATGCGACACCAATTCCCCAACGGAACATGCTCAATTGCGTCGCCTTTGAATTTAGGTCAGCTCGTCCAAGGCGCATGCCGAGTAGCAAAAACGCCAGCCAAGGAATGACCGGGTGGAATCCATTAAAGAACAAATGCCGTACAAAGCCCAGCGGAGTCCAAAACCCCTCATAATGCAGCGTCTCCCAATTCCATTCAGCACTGTAATCCAAGGTTGCCAGCATGATCGGAAAGGCCAGCATCAGCAGCAGGATTAAGTGGGTAAAGCGTTGGTTTCGGGCATGCAGCATGAGCGCGCCAATTGCGATATAGATTCCATAAAAATGCAAAATGTCCGCCGGCCAAATCGGTGTGTAGAGCAAGCCGATCACAAATAGCGCCGCCGCCCGACGCAGCAATGAATTGCGATTTTTCGCCAACAGTTCGACGTCATTATCAACTCGTGCGCGTTTGCTCAGCAGCGACATACCGATGCCGGCCAGGATCACGAATAATGCGGCCGCGCGGCCGTCGATGAGACCGGTCAATTGCACCAGCCATTCTGTGCCATTGGTTTCTGCGCCCATCGCGATCTTGAAGTTGACAATCACCATGCCGAATACAGCCAACGCGCGGGCGACGTCGAGGCCTACGAGGCGAGAGCTCGGAGCGGGGGAGTTCATTGGCTAGGAGTCGGCGCGGTTTAGGTGCTCACTTGCAGCAAAACTGCGCGTACCGGCGAGGCGTCAGCGTCGGCGATTTTTAGGGGCAGGGCGCACAGGGTGTAAGCGCCGGGTTGCACGTGAGCGAGTACCAGCCCTTCCAGAATGGCCATATCGTTTTTGGCGACGGCGTGATGGGCATGCAAGATTTTTGCGTCTTGCGGGTCAATGGATGGAGTGTCCAATCCAACCAACCGGACCCCATTTGCAGCGAGTTCTTCAATCAACTCAGGGCTGAGCGAGTTGAAGTCAGAATTCCAGTTCTCGTGGTCGGGAAAGCTGCTGGTTTTGAACAGCACGCGTGATGCTTGTAGGTCGCCGCCAGACTTTTTCAAGGCGCTGGATAGGTGATGAGGGTGCACACGTTCGCCGCGCGCAATGTTCACCTCGATGACTTGGCACTCGCCGAAATAAAGCTGCAAATCGCGCTCGGCAATGTCGCAGCCATCCTTGTGGTAATGATTCGGCGCATCCGCGTGAGCGCCGACGTGCAGCGTGGACTGAATGCTGCTTAAAGTCAGGTGATCGCCGCGCTGCATGTCCAGAGCCAAATCCCGCCTATAGCCGATGTCGCCAGGCCAAACGTCAATGTTTGAGCTGATGAGCGGCGAGATGTCGATGATGTTCATGGGGTTTGGTGGCGGAGATTAGACGCAGCCAGACGCGGCGGAAGTTCTGAAGTTTCTATTCAACCGGAGCTTTGGCGATGACTTTGAATTCAACCGCGATCGGCCTCGGCAGGGCGCGAACAGCGATGGTCGTGCGCGCCGCTTGCACCGAGGTGAAATGCTTGGCGTAGACCTCGTTGTAGCCTTGGAAGTCGCGGTCCATGTCGATCAAGAAAGCGGTGACGTCGAGCACGTCATCCAGGGTCGCGCCGCAAGCTTCCAGCACCGCGCGCACGTTGGCAATGGTGGCTTCGGTTTGCGCGCGCACGTCGTAATCGCGCGGCTTGCCGTCGGCGTCGTGAATCGGGCCGCCGGGGATTTCATTGGTGCCAGCTTGGCGCGGGCCGACGCCGCTGAGGAACAGCAAATCGCCGTGACGGCGGGCGTGAGGGTACGCGCCGACCGGATCAGGCGCATTGGAGGTGCGAATGGGGTTGCTCATGGGGAAACTACGTTACGGTCGCCGTGGAATACGTCGGCGTCGTCTTCATCATATTCCAAACCGGCGCCAGCTCCGGGCGCGGGTTGCAGGCCGACCAGCGCCGCGCCGGTGCCCCAAACCGGTTGGTAGTCGAACACGGTGCCGCGGTAGTCATTATTTTGACCCATCGCCGCGGCCAGCCACCAAACGGCTTTCAATTTTGAATCGCCATTCGCCTGACGCGAAAACTCGCGCGATAGTTGCGACACATCTTCCAACCGACCTTCACTCAACAGCTCCAGCAGCTTGCGATTCCATTCATCGTCTTTTTGCGAATGGATGTGATCTTCGGCGGGGTTTATCCAATCCGTAAACATGCGGTTCGAGAGCGCGGTGACGCCAATCGCAATCGCCTTTTTACCGCTACGCTCCACCGCGTCGCGCGCCGCCTTGCCCAGCACCAAAGTTTCAGTGCGGTCGGAGTAAACATTGCAAGAAGTAATGCAAGCCGGAAAACGATTATCCGGATTCAGCAACCGCAGCGCCGCAATACTACCGACGTCAATCGGGAAGCCCGGGTAGTTCACCGTGCGTGCATGCAGCCCGCGCGCCTCGGCCGTTTCGCAATAAGTTTGCGCAAATTCGGCATCCATACGCAAGTCGTAATGCAGTGTTCCGAGGTCGTGAAAATCTTCGTCCACCACCCAAAATTTCGGGTTCGGATCGGCCTGAATCTGATGGCCAATAATGCTCACCCAGCGCGTACTGAACAACACCAACAACTCGGCGTCTGTCTGCTCAATTTCCAGCCGCACCCGCTCATAACTATCCCGCAACGACTGCCACGCCGACGACGTCTCCGGCGCCAACAGCGCATGAGGTTGATTTGGCACTAGGTAGCCGCCGATGATTTTTCCCTTGCTCATGCTTTCACCTCGGCGGCAGGGAAATGATTGCTTCGTTCCGTATTTTCCAATTCCCATTCCACTACTGCATTGCCGGTACCAATCACGGTGCCATAACCGTGCACCGTCGCTGGTAAATCTGGCACACCCATTGCACCTAGCAGCCAGGTCAGGCTGCCGTCTTTGCATTCGCTCGCCGCTTGCTCGATGAAGTCGGGCATTTCGTCCAGAATGCGTTGGCTTTGGCCGCTTGCCATTAGGCCGAGGATGTGTTGATCCCATTTGGCTTGGTTGGCGTTGTAGATATATTCAAAACGCGGGTCTTCCGGGTCGGCGGGTTCTTGGGTGAAGTGGCGGTGACTTAAGCTGCAACTTGCCAGCAGCAGCGCGCGTTTGCCGGATTTTTCAATCGCCGCGCGGGTGGCTGCACCCAGCGTCAGCATTTCGCGTTCACCGACTTCGTTGGAGTAGTCGAAATAACTGCGCGCCGACGACATCGCGACCACGGGTACATCAAAATTGGGGTGGGTGAGATAAGTGGAAGTGATCGTGCCGTAATCAACGCGGAATTCCGGATTGCGCATCATCGCAGTAATTAATCCACGTTCCCCAGCTTCGGCGGCGATGGCTTCGGCTAGGTCGACGTCTACCTTTAGGTCGAAATTGAATTGAAACAGGTTTGGAAAAATTGGATCGACCGACAATCCTGCAAAATGCGGCACGCCCAAAAAGTGATGGCCAATGCGCGTTTTCCAATGGGGGGTGTGGATCACGATGACGTCGTAATCTTTTTTGGCCAAGCTGGCGCGCAGTTTTTCATAGCCCTCAAGCAGCGGCTTCCACGCACCGGCGCCACTGGAGCGCGGCGCGTTTTGTTCGGGGTTGGATGCATAAACCAAATGCGGCGGGTGCGGCGAC
>JACNIZ010000024.1 GCA_014382805.1 Planctomycetota bacterium | reverse complement strand
TCGACGTACCTGGGCAATATCCAGCCGTTACAAAGCCGGCACCCAACAATAAACCACCGACGATTTGGCCGCCCAAGAAGGTCGGGCGGAAATTGATCAGATCCATGTTGACCAGCCCCAATCCTTGGCTGGCGTAAAGACCGAGCATCGCGGTGACGATGGCGGTAAACATGACTTTGAGCACGCGCCAATCCTTGCCGTAAAAGATTCCGGCCAAGACCTTGCTGCTACCAAAACCACCCTTTTCGAGCATGAAGCCGAAGCCGATGCCGATGAACAGCGAAACCAACAAAGTGGCGTCAATGCCCATTTCAGTAAATGCGTTGAAGGGAAAATTCATTGCCACTGTTTGCGTACGAACCACGCGAATCCAAACCCGCCGGCAAAGACTGCGAACATGAATGCCCAGCTACCTAGCGACAACATCGCGCCGCCGGTGAGAGCTTGACCACTGGTGCAGCCGCGAGCAATACGCGCAGCCAAACCCATCATTCCACCACCAATCAAAGCCATCGCCAAACGTCGGCGTCGACTGGTATTGGGACCGCGCTCGACGGTGCCAGCTTTGGACACCCGCCTGGCGATGAAAGCACTAAAGAAGCCACCGATGGCAACTCCAATCAAACCAAAAACCAATCCGTCTTTAAGGAAGTGCGTTTCCTCTTGTAGCATTGCGGTGGCATGCGGCAAACCAGCAACGTGGCCAGGTGCAACGGTATTAACCGCCAACAAGCCGACGCGGGCGAAGCCGCCAGATGCGCCGAGACCAGTGCCCAGCACGAGAATGGCAGCAAGCAAAACCAGTCCCAATCCAAACCCAGCTAGGTATGGCGACCAGTAGGGCTTTGTTACCCCGATTTCATTTACAGTTCTGAGTTGAGTCACGGTCAAACTCCGTAGCCAAAGGCTTGGCCGGCTTGCACCAGCAGGACGCGCAGAGCTAATCCACCAAAAAGGACTAGTACCGGCGCAACGAGGCTAAGGTTCCAGCGGCCGCGCACCGCTTGAACTTGCAACACGGTTGGAACAAGCAGTCCAACCACCACCACCAACGCCCAAAAGGCGGCGGTGTAGGATCCGCCCAGCAACATTTGCGAGGCTTCCAAGTTGGTGGCATTGCCATGAGACATGTCTACCACCCACATTAAGACGAAGATCAAATTCAACAGCACGGCCGGCAGCAAAATGCGCAATAAAGATTGGCGTTCTTGGGACTGCCTGGACGTCAGCATCATCAGGGCGCAAGCGGCTGCGATTCCACTGATGAGGAACAGTGGACCCATCAGGCCGGAATTCCACAGCGGGCGCGATGGCATGGTCGACAGCAATACTCCGGTGTAGGTGCCTAAGCCAATGCCAGCCACCAAACTGCCCCAGGCAAGCTTGCGACGGGTGCTGACTTCAAAGCCTTCGAACCATTTCCAAAAGAACAACTTGCCCAAGCGGGTGCTGCGCCAAGCATGGTTTTCGGCCAAGGTGTAGGCGAATTGCAAGCCGCCGACGGCGAACACCGACAGGTAAAGCCATGAGCCCCACGACATCGGCGAGCTGACCTGAAAGGTGGTGTAAAAGCGAAAAGCGTGCAGCTTGTAAGACAGGTCAAGAAACAGCAAAAACAATCCTAGGCTGAGCAGCGGTATGGCATATAGCGGTGCCCATTTCACCACAGTGGGGAATTTTTCCTCTTTGCGCAGTAGCACGACTGCAGAGAAAATGACGAGCAAACCAGCAACTAATCCTGCCAAAAACAAATCAGCCGGGACCTCCCAGGGCCAAACGTTCAAAACCGGATCGACGTGACCATTCACGCGCGTAGTTGTGGTTTCAACAAAAGGGCTTTGCATGATCATGTTTACACCAGCAAAGAGAATTTGGGACGAGTTCCAGCAGCGGTGTGCAGTTGTTTGCTATTGCGCAACTGCAACATGCGCGAGGCGCGGGAACTGGGATCATTCAAATCGCCCACCGCAATGGCCGACGTCGGGCAAATGCTTTCACAAGCAGTCGGTAGGCCGTCAATCAGGCGGTGTCGGCAAAGTGTGCACTTGTCGATATAGCCATCGGTGTGCACGTAGCGTGCGTTGTACGGGCAAGAGGTCATGCACGCTTTGCAACCAGTGCATTTAGCCGGATCCACTTGCACTGTGCCAGTAACTTCGTCTACATGAGAGGCGCCAGTTGGGCAATTGGAAACGCACGGAGCGTTCGCGCATTGGTGGCAGCTCTCAGACCAAATTTCCATCTTCAAGTCAGGAAAGCGGCCCTCGACGACTTGGTTGACCCAGCGTCGCGAGCATCCTTCAGGGACTTCATTTTCGTTGCGGCATGCAAGCACACAAGCGCTGCAGCCGACGCAAGCCACGGTGTCAACCACCATGCCGAATTGGCGCGTGCCTTGCTTCAATGATGAAATGAAAGCATTGCTCATTTTATGCCTCCACGGCAACTTTTGAAGCGCTGCCTACTTTCTCCAGGGTGACGAAATTCACGCTCATGCCAGTGCCGCCCATCAGCGGATCAAGGTTGTAACGCGTGGTGACGGCGTTGTCGTCGCCACCATTGTTGTGAGCGCGCCGCAATTTTTTACTGCGGTGCCCGAAGCCGTGCACCATGAAGACACAATCGCCGCGTATGCGCTCGGTTGCCTTGACCTTCACCGGGCCAGTTTGCGCTCCATCCTGGTTCGTCAGCATGACGCGATCGCCGCTTTTTAAACCCATGTCTGCAGCAATGGCACGTTGCACCCAGACTTCGTTTTCCGGATACTGGTCAAGCAAACGTGCATTGTTGGTGGTACGACTGAAGGTGTGAACCGGGGCGCGGCCAGTCAGCAAGCGGAAGCTGCCGGATGCAGGCTGTTCGGGCCGTTGGTACACCGGTACTGGATCAAAACCGGCATCCGCCAACTGTTGCGACCAGAATTCAATCTTGCCGCTAGGTGTGGCGAATTCGTATGGCACGTCTGCTGGTTGAAAGGGTGGATCTGCAGCAGTGAGCAAAGCACCTTCCTCGCGCAACTGTAGCCGTTGAGCAGCGCTGTAGCCGCTTGCCTGCAAACGCTCTTCGTGCAGCTGGATTGGATCCTGCCACGGGAAATGTGCTTCCAAACCCAAACGCTTAGCCAATTCTTTTGCCATCCACCAACCCGGACGGGCTTCGCCGATGGGTGGAATGACCGGCTGACGAATTCCGATGTACGGCTCGCGGAACCACGGTGCAATCAAGTCGTCATGTCGCTCCAGATAAGTACATTCCGGCAACACGACGTCGGCCCAACCGGTCATTTCCACTGGCAGCACGTCGATGACGGCAAGGAAATCGAGTTTTTGAATGGCGTCCAGAGTTTGTTGTGGATTCGGCAGGACCTTCGGCAGGTTGGTGCCGTAAACCATCCACGCCTTAATGTCTTTTGGCTCACCTGTCAGCGTTGCGTGGCGCAATCCATTCGCCAAGGTAGAAGTAGCGAAAGGAAATTCACCGTCTTTACGATCAGCGGCCGACGCCAACCCTGTGACCTTAGGCTGCGCCGTGTGACCTTTAAGTTCGGCCATGGACTGCATGTAAAAACCACCGCGATGAGCCCAGTTGCCAAGCATTGCCTTCAACAACGCAATGTCTCGACTACTCTGCTTCTCGTTGCCATACCAAGTAACGCGACGACTGGCTCGTCGAATTGCGTCACGCGCTCC
>JACNIZ010000025.1 GCA_014382805.1 Planctomycetota bacterium | reverse complement strand
GCGGTGATGGCTCATTCGCGCATCGTTTTGCTCGACTATGTGACCAGCTCGACCGCGTTGGTACTGCCGTTGTTGGAGTTGGTTCCCAAACTTAGAGACTTTGGCGTGCGCACTTTGATCGATGGCGCCCATTCGCCAGGTTTGCTGGATTTGGATTTACGTCACATCCATGCCGATTATTTCACCGGCAACTGTCACAAATGGATGAACACGCCCAAGGGTGCGGCCTTTTTGTACGTCAGGCGCCAATTGCAAGAGGAGGTACGGCCAGCTTGCATCAGTCATGGCGCCAACTCGCCGCGCACCGATCGCTCGCGCTTTTTGCAGGAATTCGATTGGACAGGCACCCTGGATCCGACGCCGATTTTGGCGATTCCAGCGGCGATTCAATTTGTGGAAGAAAATTTTCCTGGCGGCTGGCCCGGACTTCGGGATCGCAACCGCAAACTGGCGTTGGATGGTCGAGCTTTGGTATTGCAAGCCTTAGGCATGCCGGCACCCGCACCGGATTCCATGCTTGCATCTATGGTGGCCTTTCCGTTGCCGCCCGAAACCAGCCCGACGCCACCGCCATCCGGTTGGGATCCATTGCAAATTGCTTTGCGCGACCAGTTCAATATTGAAATTCCAGTTTCTACTTGGGGCAGGAATCCTGCTGGTTTTGCGCACCGCACGATTCGATTTTCGGTGCAGTGGTACAACTCGATTGAGCAGTACCACCTGCTCGCGAATGCTCTGCGTGACCTAGGAGCGGGCGGCTAAGGCGGCAACTACTTCGCCGCTTTGGTCTTCGGCATGCCGAAAAAGCGCGGCCGTGGATGCTCATCCTGGGCGACGCGGGCGAAGTCTTCGGCGATGATCCTCAGCGTGCCATCGTTCAACACTTCCAAGCAGCTTTGCATGACTTTTTTGCAGTCCGCTTCTTTTTCGGCTTCGACATAGCCTTTCAGCAATTCAGCCTGATCTTTGGCGCGGGCGAAAGCAAGGCCTAGTGCGGCAGCTTGGCGGTGCTCCGGCATATTGGAATTCAGTCCCTCTTCAATCGCGGCCAGCGCCTTTTTATCACTGGCATGTAAACCCAAGACCAGCAGAGCATTGGTTTGCAGCAGCGGCTCTTTGGTGTTTTTCCAGGCTTTGAGCAAAATCCCGCGCGCAGATTTGTCGTCGGCCCCGGCGACGCCGATGGCACGAAGCAGGTTTTTTCGCACTTTGCTGGACTTCTCTTTGGCGAAGTATGTTTTCAAGGTTTTGACCGATTTTGGAGCTGCCAATTGCTCCATGGCCACCGCGGTCAACGAGCGAAACTCTTCATCGCTAGACTTCAGGAAATGATCGATGGTCTCCCAAAAACTTGGCGGCGACGCACCTCCAACAGCTAGCAGTAATCGAGTCAATTGATCCGCTCGTCGTTCGTAGCGGAAGTCGCCCAGCTCCTTTTCTAGGAATTCGATCGCGTCTGGATCATCGGTGCCTAGCATCGAGCGAATTACGTCGACGCGGGCGGCTCCCTTGGCTCCAGAGCGAATGAAAATCATCGCGTTAGCAAGTTCAACCCGGCTCAAAGGTGGGATGCTGATATCACTGCCTTCGGTGGCCGCAACGCCATCGAGCATGACGCGGCGTGGAGCTTTGGCACCTGCGGGCATCGACAGCTTGGCCTCAGGGTTGGCTTTGTTGATGGCAGTAACTAAACACCACATCAGTTGCTTGGCGGTGATTTCATAAGCAACCGAAAGCAAAATTTTGCCGTCAGGTCCTACAAAAATATGCTGCGGCGCAACCACGTTGGCGTCAGCGGGCAACTCCAGTACCCGCAACCGAATCGCAATGTCGACGGATTGATGATCGGCGCAAGTCACCCCGCCAAAACGCTTGCACTCACCGCTGCCATGCTCGAAGCGCGATCCAACTACGTTCAGCGTTTTTTCAGTCAACGCGATCACTTGTTTGTCACTATAGACATCTTTTGCCATGCGGTCATTGGCGCGCTCGCCGTCCATGTTGAGCGCAATGAAAACCACTTTGTTTTCGGCGGTTGCCAAATCTTGGGCGACCTTCAAATCCTTTTGCCAAACAATCTGCCCAGCCGACGTCGGGGAGTTGGCCCAACTGGCTAGCGAGCCCAATAAGGTGAGCAAGAGAACAGCGATGGCAGGATGCAGGCGGCAGGACATGTGGCATTAATTTACCATTTCAGAGCTGCAAGAGTTATCGCAGACGCAAGCCTCGCCATAGGTCCTTCCAACTAGAGCGTTTATGACCGGAGTCCAAATTGCTTCTACCGATGCGGTAGGCGCTGTGCCATTGTGCCGCGAGCGTGCGCCAGGCGTGGCAGACGCCGAATTTGGGGTCGTAGATGTGGGCAGCTTCGGAGGTCAAGCCGTTGAGTTCGAGGATTTTGAAGTTGCAGCCGAGGCTGAGGTCGTCGGCACTGGCGGCGATGATGTCAAAGCGGCCAAAATGAAAGCCTGGGTAGCCGTCGGCGAATTGGTCTAGGCGTTGCAGCAGGGCGGGGGACTGCAAATCGCGGCGGTCGGTGAATAAGGTGCCGCGACTGTGTGCTCCGACTTCCACCAACGCAATGATTTCATTGGCGGTCGGCACGTCGTAAAGACGATCGGAATGGTAATCAAAGTGCACGCCAGCCATGCGCACGGCACGGTCGTCGTCCAGGATGAGTTGCTCTAAGGTGCGCTTGCCATCGCCAAGTAAGCGAGGGAAATTTTTGCCATTGATCGAAATGATTTGACCCTTTTTTTGGCCCGGTTCACGCACGTAAAAAATGCCGAACTCTATTCCTTGCACTTGCTGTTGCAGCAGCAATTCGGTCGTATCATTGCGCAGGCGATTTTGTAGTTGCTCAACGTTTTGAATGATTTCGACGCCGCGGCCGCGTTCGCCGCGATTCGGTTTGAGCACCACTGGCCAGGCCAGGGAATGGCGGTGGATGAAATCCAATGCCGATGTCATGCGATCCTCGGCCGCTGGAGTCGCCGCCAAATACAAAGTCGCCGGCAGAAATTCAGACGTCGCCATTTCCGGCTCATTTTCATCGGCAGCGCCATGGGCGAGGCATTGCAGGATTTCCCATTTTGGTTCGCCCACTAATCCGCTGGTGAAAATGCCAGGATTACAGGCAGTGACGGTGCGCAGACCGCGATAGCGAATGGCCAGGTACAAAATGTAAAACGTCAATGGCAGATAGATCAGCCATGACGGCCAAAATTCCCATTCAAATTTGCGCCGAGTACTGCCATACAAGAGGCGTCGACCGCGGTGGCTAAAAAGGGGCACGACCAGTTTTTGCAGCGCTAGCATGCCAAGCATAAGACCTACGAAGGTTGGCAGCGCATATGCTTGCAAAGTGTCCAGTAGGGCAAAGGCTTCGCGGCCAGCCCAAGTAGAAATGCCTACTAGCGCAGGCGTCCAAATCACACCAGCCAAAGCGAAGTAGCCGATGAAAACGCGAAATTTCATGCCCAGAACACCTGCAGCAACATAAGTGGGCAAGCGCATGCCTGGCATAAAACGCGACAGCAGAATGACTCGACTACCGCGACTTTGAAACCAGCGGCGGGCGCCATTGCCTGCTGCGGGGCTGACCATCATGCGCATGGGGAAGCGCGTCAATGCAGGGTTACCAAGCCATCGGCCCGCGCGGAACAACAAACCCTCGCCGCTTCATAATCCCATGAAA
>JACNIZ010000028.1 GCA_014382805.1 Planctomycetota bacterium | reverse complement strand
GCCACGGGGGTCGGGGGCCGGGGCGACCCCCGACCCGGCCAGCGGACGACGCCGCCCGCGGGCGGCGGGCCCACCAAAAGTGCCGCCAGATGGGACCAGGCGATGGCGCAAAGGCAGGGCATCATCAGCACCAGGCTGAACCACGCTAGGCGACCAGTGCCGGAGATCACGTTGCGTTGCGCCAATTCCGAAACCGCCGTGGTAAGCGTGAATCCGGGAAGCAAAATAATGATGCCCGCCAAGGTCGCCGTATCGACGTCGGCGCCGCCAAGGAAGTACCCGCCGACGACTGCGGTTAACGAAACTAAGCCCGCGCTGAGCAACTCATGCAAACCAATGAGAGATTGTTTGGTTCCAGCGATCAACAGAAACAAGCCGAGTACCAAACCGCAAATTCCGGCTAGGATCATTTCCCTTGGGCCACCGCCAAAAAAGGTCGAGGCGGCGGCGGAAGAGATGGCAAAACAAGTGGTGATTAAAACCGGGCCGTATAGCGGTTTGTCTTCGTCAATTTGATCGATTTTTAATAGGCCAGCCTCTGGGGTCACGATGCCGGCGACGACGTCGTTCCAAAGCCGGTCCAAACGGCACAGTTTGTCGAAGTCCATTTCGTTGCGGCGCAAACGATAAAGGTGGGCAAATCCTTCTTCGCCAGGCAACTCAAACGAGGCCAGCAGGGCGGTCGGCATGGAAAAAAAGTTACCGCGCAAGCCCAACTCTGTCGACAGCACACCCATCACTGCCTCGAGGCGAGTGGCCGATGCGCCATAAATATGCAGCGCGCGCCCCATTTTTAGGGTGAAACGCACGCCTTCGCGCTTGTCGGGCGGCAGTTCAGTCGGTGGAGGTGTCATTACGACGGTGGGCGCAGGGTGGCTCAGTTAACGGTGGCGCGGCAGCGTCAACGCGCGGCATTTTGCCGAGCAATCGCGGAAAAGCAAGCCTATTCTGGACGGCGTGACCTCTGCTAAACCCTACCGTGAACTCACGCCGGCCGCCGTCATAGGCGGGGTGCTGGTCGGCGCGCTGCTCAACATGGGCATTGTTTATGCCGGCCTGCAAATTGGCTTCACTATTGTTGGCTCCACCGTCGCAGCGGTGATTGGATTCGGCATTCTGCGCGGCTTGCTGGGCAAAGGCTCGATCTTGGAGGTGAATATCTTTCAAACCGTCGCGTCGTCAGTGAATACGGTGAATGCCGGCATCATTTTTACCGTGCCAGTTTTGTTTTTGCTGGGCTTCCAGGACCAGATCGATTACACCGCGCTATTGCTGGCTGCTGTGGCCGGTTCGCTGCTCGGGGTGGTGATGATTATTCCCTTGCGCAAGCAAATTATTGAGTACGAACGATTGCGTTTTCCTGAAGGCGTCGCGGTGGCGACGATTTTGAAGTCGCCGGGCGCGGGTATGGAAAAGGCAAAGTTGCTGGTCACCGGGGTGGTGATTTCAGGCGGTGTTGCGGTATGTACTCACCTTGGAATTTTGGGTGAAAATTTCAATCTGGGGCAGACTCTGGGCTTGCCGAGTGCGATCACTTTCATCTTTGCCACTAGCATGCTGAGCCTGGGCGCAGGTTATTTGGCCGGCCGCGGCGGCTTGGTAGTGCTTTACGGCACGATATTGAACTACTGGATTTTGATCCCGATTGCGGTCGCCCTCGGCTGGGTGCCCTTAAAATACGCAGGCTCAAAGCTATCCAGTTTTGTTCATGATAATTTTCTCGTTGCAGAAGGGGTAACGGAGCTGCCAGCCGGCCTGGCCTACGCCTCCGACTTTATTGGCGAGTTTTCACACTTCACTAGCCGCCACGTTGGCATTGGCATGATACTCGGAGGGGCGATTGCTGGCATCTTGTTGGCGCTGCCAGCATTGAAATCTGCGCTATCCAGTTTGCGCAGCGGAGGCAATACCGGCCGCCGCGAAGAGGTGCCGATTTCGGTGCTCAATGGCGGCTTGATACTCGGCATGATCATGCTATTTTTCGCTACCAAGCTAGCCGGTGGCGACCACCTAAGCTGGGGCAAAACCTTCGCCGTGACCCTTGCGGGCGGTGCTTGGCTGTGGCTCGCGGGTTTAGTGGTTGCGCAAACCACCGGCCGAACCGATTGGTCGCCGCTTTCTGGATTGGCCCTGATCGCCATCGCCATCATGATGGGCATCATGGGCACCGATCCGGTTTATGTGGTGCCCGCAGTGACCGTCGGCGCGTCGATTTGTGTGGCGACTTCGATGTGCGCCGACATGATGGCGGACCTCAAAACCGGTTATCTGGTAGGGAGCCGACCGTACAAGCAGCAGCTTGCGCAAATCATGACTTGTTGGATCGGACCGGCGATTGCATTGGGCACGGTGATCGTGCTATGGACGGCTTACGGATTCGGCCCCGATCAAGCCCAGGTGTTACATGACCGCGCCGTAGAAGCTGGCGGGCAAACACTAATCGATTTCGAAGAGGCGGGTGGAACTGCAACCAAGCTACCTGAAGGCGTACCCGAATTGGGCGCACCGCAAGCCGGGGCTTTGAAGTCGGCGATTCAAATCGTTCAGGACGGCAACGTTCCAATCGGTAAGTATGCCGGCGGTGCGATTCTAGGTGTGGTCGTTTCCTTTTTGGTTTCGCCGGGCCTAGGTGTCATGGTTGGCTTATCGATGTACCTGCCGTTTGAATACATGATTGTATTCGGCATCGGCGGCATTTTGAACATCCTCATTTCGCGCCGCAAAGGGGTGCGTTGGGCGGAAGACAAGGGTGTGCCGTTAGCGGCGGGTTTGATTGTTGGCGACGCGCTCGTTGGCGTCACTTTTGCCATCATTGAGGTGGCCTCCTCCATGTCTGCTTAACTCAAGCAAATCCACCAAAGCAAAACGGATAGCGAAGAATAATCATGATCATCATCGGAAACCTGCTTTTGATTCTGGGTGTGTGCTTGAGCACCGTCGGCGCGGCTGGCTTCGCCGATACGCTCGAAGATTTATCCTTAGAAATGTTTAGTGCCGGCATTTTGCTGGTAATCATTGGTGGCTTGACGGTGCGACGGGCGACGCGCTCCTCTGGCGCTGGCACCGAACATTTAGCCGCGGCTCTCGGTGACTTGCAGCTCAAAATCCAAACCATCGCTACCCGTGTAAGTGAAATCGACGAAGCCAAAGAAATCCTAGAGTCCGTCGACTTCTGCAAACAAATTGATGATTTGCTATGCGGCGAGTACTTCGAGCTTGGGGCTAGAAATGAAGAATTTCAACAGCTTCTAGGCTTCAGCAAATACAGCAAAGTTTGGTCCGGCATCGCCGTTTGCGAACGCTTACTCGCGCGGGCCTGGTCCATTGCCACCGACGGCCATTTTGCAGAAGCCAAAGAAGAACTGCCGTTGGCGCGTGCAGAGATCCAAAACTCCCTGCAGGTTTCAGAAACACTCTAGTATTTACCAGGTAGAAAACTAGCCACTTCCCGGTGACCCAGGAAGTGGCTTTTCAATGAAGTTCCAGTTGACTTTTAGCTAATGACCTGCGTCAGTAGATTGCTAATTTCTCCACTGGCGACGTCTACTGCTTGGATCCACACTGTGACTCCAATCGCCATCGGCAAGGTTCGTGAGTAGGAGGCATTGCCGGCTGCATCGGCGGTCATCGTTGGTAGGGCGTGTGCCTTCGTGGTCGGGCGAGCACACACTGGGCGGGGGGCTTTGGCGGCGCGCGCCC
>JACNIZ010000026.1 GCA_014382805.1 Planctomycetota bacterium | reverse complement strand
ACCCCGGGGGAGGCTCCTCCCGGGCTGGCGGCGTTTGGGGATTTCCGCTCGCCCCAAGGGCCCATCTCACACGCGGCCCGCAGAATGGCGACCTTGCCCGCCTCGCCAGCCACTGCAGTGACCTGACGTAAAACGTCGGCGGCTTCGGAATGGCGCTCTTGGTCGTACAAACACCAAGCAAGGCCATAGCCAGCGGCGGGTGCCAAATCATTGTCGGGGTAACCGGTCACCAGTTTAGTGAAAGCAGTTTCGGCTTCGGTTACGCGACCTTCCTTGTAGTGGGTCTCGCCCAATTCCATCAAAGCCCGTGGCGCCAGCGCCGAATCGCCATAACTCGCAACCAATTCTTCCAGGCGCTTCATGCCCTCGCCGCCTGAATCCATACGGCCCAAACGCAGCAGCAGTTCCGCTTTGTGTTTGGACTCAGGGTAGTTTTCCAGGTAAGCCAACCAAATCTGGGCGGCTTCTTCTTCATTTTCCATTTCGATCAAACTACGGCCGTGCATGTAATGCGCTTCTTCGGCTTCTTCCGCAGTTGGATGATCGTGGTAAACGACGGCAAAAGTGGTGCCGGCGTTATCGAATTCCTCGAGCAGGTAATGACACCAAGCTTTACGCGACATCGCGCGCGAGCGGTGAGCTGGATCATCAGTTGCGTCGGCGGTCTCGCCAAAAACGATCGCCGCCTGAGTGTATTCCTTTAGTTGCAGTAAGCCTTCGCCTAGCGCCAACTGAGCCTTGGCGCGGTAGGGACTTTCCGGGTAGCCGTTCAGCAGTTGCTTGGCCAGCTCGGTCGCGCGCCCAGGGTCACCGCCATTCAAACTTGCGACGGCTGCTGCGTGCAGCGAATAATCCGATTCAGATTCGCTGTAAGCAGCCGTTGCTTCATCATGGCGCCCCAAGTCAAACAACAAGTCACCACGCGCCGACGCCATGCGGCCGCGCAATTCGCCTTCGGCGTTAAGCGCTAATCCAGCCTCCAAAGTAGCTACCGCGTCTTCCAAATAACCGTTGCGTTGCTGCGCTTGCGCGCGCCAATACAAGGCGTCGGGATTGGTGGTTAACTCAGGAGCCATTAAGACCTGCAAAGCTTGCGGGTTCTGTTCGGCCTTCAGCAAATGGATGCCCTGCTGCAAAATGGCTTCCACGCGAAAACGCGAATCAGGGAATTCGGCGATGAGCTGGCCGAAGTACATCGAAGCGTTTGTGTGATCCTCTGATTGCGCTGCTGCAAAACCGGCACCGCGCAATGCTGCGTCGGCAAAGGGGCCAGTTGTGGCTTGGGTGTAGGCTTGAAGCGCGCGCGTCGGGTCACCGGATTCCAAATAGGCCTCGCCTGCCAAAAATTGCATTTCGGGAACCAAGTCGTCACTGGAAAAACGGGCGGTGAACTGTTCGGAGTAGGAAATTGCGTCGGCGTACTCCTTGAGCCTGAAAGCTGACCAAGTCATACCGTAGAAGCAGTCCTTGGAGTATTCCTGGACCTCTTGGACCTCTGCATACCGCGGAATGGCTTTGGCGAATTCACCAGCACGGAACCATGATTCAGCCAACAGGAAGGTGACAGGCTGGATCAGGTAATCCTTCTCCAAGGTGAGCACCATTTCCAGGGTCTGAGCCGCGGTCTGGAATTCGTCGCCGGCAAGTTGGCACTGGGCCAATCTCAAGCCAGATTCGGCGCGGAATTCAAATCCGTCTAAGTACGCGAGCGGCTGGAAATTGGTTGCCGCAGGGTCCAATTGCCCCAACTCATAATAAGCCGACGCCAACCGATAGCGGGTGGGTATGGCTTTATCATGCTCAGGGTAGGAATTGAGAAAGCTCTCCGCTTCGCGGACAACTTGAGAGTGCATACCTTTTTCAGCGAGACCTATGACGAACTGGTACTGTTCGTCCGGCCCCCCCTGAGGTGACAGGCACAGGGAGAGTAAGAGCAGCAGTGCTTGAGACATTGACGTAAATGGTTCGCAGACGCGTGGAACCGGGTTAGAAGATGGACGGGTTGGCGAGGATCAATGTTCCGCCATCGTTCTCATCAGGTCCGGTTAGGGACCCTAGGTTTCAGGCCTTAACTAGTATCGGTAAGTTGGGCTTTTATATGTCGATCATTCGCAACTTAGCCATAAAAAAAAGAGGGCTTCCTCCCCAGAAAGCCCCCTACATCCCCGAAAAATAATCAGACGCGGAATCCGGGGAGTTTCCACGCTGTTGCGGGACAATACCGCATGAATTCCCCCTAGTAACCACAGAGTTTCGACAGAGTGTCGATATTTTTTTATTCTCCTGCTGCGGTTTGGTTCGCCAGTGAAATCACCTTCACTTCGTCGTCCTTTACCTCTTTAGGAAGGCGCACTTCTAGGATTCCGCTATTCAGCTTTGCGCTTACCTTTATGGCGGAAATTGGACCAGGCAGGGCCATCGCGCGCAAAAATTTTCCGCAATTTATCTCGCTGACCAGAGCTTCCTGGCCATCGGTTTGAAGTGCTTGAAACTCTCCGGAGATTTTCAGCACGTTTTTTTTGAGCTGAATTTGCAAATCTTTTTCGGCCACGCCCGGCAATTCCGCCAGCAAAACGTATTCCGCGGCGGTCTCCGACAGCCTAATGTTCGGGCGGTGCTCGGCGCAGCCCATTTGCAGCCCAACTGCCCCTGGGTTGCTCAGGAGATGCTCGGCAATGTGAGTAAACGGAAATCGATGTAGGAGTTGGTGTGTCATTTTCATGGGGCCGTTGCTTCGGCGCCTGGTTTTAGGCAAGCCACGTGCCAACGTCCGATAATCTTATACACAACACCAGTGCATAGTTTACCTGCTTACTACGTCCGATAACCTGCCAATAAGTCAGCGCAACCTGCTCATTTTGTCAGCAGGAATGACAGATCTTCCCCCACCTTGATCTCCTGAGGCTGCTGATCTTTGCGGAAAAGCAGCGCCGGGCAATGGTGCAGCACCAATTTTTCATCCGTCCGCATCAGCCAGCCGGCCTCCCACAGCCCCAATACCGGCACATCCTGGCATTCGTGGAATTCACGGATGCGATCCAGCCGGGTTTCGCCAAAATGTTGGTGATAATCGCCGTTTTCGTCGCGAATATGAATTTGCCCAGGGTAGTAGTGGGTGTTGATTTGGAATGGCACCAACCCGATGGAGTCAAAACTGAGCGGCTGAACGATCGGCATATCGTTCGTGGTCATCATTGTCGGGCAGGCGACATTGGTGCCGGCGCTCACTCCCAAATAGGGCAATTCACCGGCAACTACGCGGTGGCGGATGACGTCCACAAGTCTATTTTGCTGTAAACGGTGAATCAAACGGAAGGAATTCCCGCCACCGACGTAAATCCCCTGCGCTTGTGCTACCGCCGCAACCGGGTCGTCAAAATTGTGAATTCCCACCAAGTCGTAATCGGCGTTGTAGCCGGCCTTGATCATTTTCTGCACGTAGTCGTCGCCATCGTGCAGGGCGTAGGGCACGAATAACAGCTGCTGGATGTCGCCAAAATGCTGGCGCATCGCCTCGCACAGTGCATCGCGCCTTTTTTCGCCGCTGAAACCTCCTGAGCCTAGCATTACCTTGATGTCAGGATCTAATCCTGTCACGTTGGCGAAACTTGCCATCTCATTGCTATCTCACAGGGGGTGTGCTGCACGCTAATCCCGGAACGTCCACCCTGCCCCCCGTCATGCGGCTTTCCCAACTAGTAGTCCCGGGATCGATCCCAAGTTGTCTCGTGTGCATAGCGTGCGGGCTAAC
>JACNIZ010000131.1 GCA_014382805.1 Planctomycetota bacterium | reverse complement strand
CCAGGATCAGATAATCGGCGCCATCCCAGGTACCTTCGGACAACATGACCTTCCAGCCGTCGCGCCCTGGCGGCGGATTGCTTACTGCGACGTCGCCACCGCCGTCGACCAAGGCGGAAAGAATGCCGAATGTTTGCAAGGTATGCAGGGCTTCATCCAATGCAAACCCCTTGGCGATGCCGCCCAAGTCCAAGCTCAGGCCTGATTGACTGATGCGGATTTGGTGGCTGGTCTCATTCATATGCAAACTAGTCCAGCCGCTAGCCGTTTTCGCTGCCGCAATTTTTTCGGCACTGGGCAGCTCACCCTGCCGCGCTGCGCGGCGCCAAAGCCGTACGCAACTGCCCAAAGTGGCATCAAAAGCGCCATCACTGAGTTGCGCAATGCGCTGGCTTGCTTCCAACACCTGCCACAAAGATTCGCCGACGGCAACCCAGTCGGTGGCCTGATCCTGCGCAAGTTGGTTGAGTTGGCTCAACTCGCTGGTTTTTTGATAATCACTCAGCTGCGCATCCAAATCGCCAATTCGGGCAAATGCGGCGCGACTGGCGGCGTCGGCATGGGCTTTTTGGTCGGCGTAGAGGACCAGCCGAAACTCCGTTCCCATATGAGCTTCGGAATACTCAAAGCGTTCCGGAACGGGCTCAATTGCGGCCTGGGGTGCGAGCAGCAGGGCAAGTAGGGTGCCGAACATAGGCCGCCAGATTAACGTCTTGTAAGCATCGGCGGTTACTACGCTTGGAATGCAGGTTATGCTGCACGCTGAATTCCATGCCCATGCACATGCCGTTCCCCACGACATCCTCAATAGTACGCATTTTTGCCGTCGCAGCGAGCTTCGTTGCGCTGACCTCTGCTACTTTGGCCCAAGAAGAAACTGATCAAAAACCAGAGCCACAGGTGCAGTCGGTTTATCCGGAAATGCCAGATGGCGTGCCTCCTGTTTTATCAGTAAAAGATGCCGTCGCCAAAAAGCCGGAAGAGATGAAGGCCTATACCGACGTCATTCCCGGCTCCGACGTGACTTTCGAAATGTTGCCCATTCCGGCGGGCGAATTTTTACTCGGCAGCCCGAGCGAAGAAGAGGATCGCAACAAGGATGAAGGCCCTCAAGTTGCTGTTGCCATCGAGCCTTTTTGGATGGGCAAGTGCGAAGTAACCTGGGATGAATTTCACGTCTTCCAGTTCAAGTTGGATCAGCAGGCACGCCTCAAAGGCACCGCCAAGCCGACCCTGCAAGACCCATGGGCCGACGCCGTTTCCCGTCCGACTCCGCCCTACGTGCCGATGGATTTTGGCATGGGCATCAAAGGTTATCCGGCGGTTTGCATGACCCAGTTCGGTGCACGCCAATACTGCAAATGGCTAAGCCAGAAAACGGGCCGCTTTTACCGCCTGCCGACCGAAGCTGAGTGGGAGTACGCCTGCCGCGCCGGCACCACCACCGCTTATAGTTGGGGCGACGACGTCGACCTGATCGATGATTACGCATGGTATTTCGACAACGCCGACGACCAATATCAGCAGGTCGGCAAAAAGAAGCCCAATCCGTGGGGGCTTTATGACATGCATGGCAACGTGTCCGAATGGGTGATCGATCAGTACGACAAAAAGTTCTACGCCACCCTCGCCGAACAAATTTCCGCAAATCCCGCCGGTAAAGCGCTGGTTTCACCTATAAACTGGCCCTTGAAGCTTTACCCGCGCACCGTCCGCGGTGGATCCTGGGACGATGATCCGGATCGATTGCGGTCGGCTTCGCGGCGACGCTCCACCAAAGGATGGAAAGTGCAGGACCCGCAACTACCCAAAAGCATTTGGTTTCTCACCGATGCTTCGTTTGTGGGTTTTCGCCTCGTTCGGCCTTTGAAGCAACCTACCGCCGCTGAAATGGCTAAATACTGGGAGACCGAGGTTGAAGAGGTCTTCGAGATTCAGCAAAAGCAGCGCCGCGGTGGTCGCTAACCCGGTTCCCTCAAGTTCTCTGCCTCTAACCCCTGCCCTAACTGACATGACCTCAGACCGTCGTAATTTTTTGAAGCAGTCCTCCGCCTTCGCAGTCAGCGCTGGCTTGATTGGTGCGTCTAGTTCGGCTCTGGCCGCTTCCAGTCGCGCTCGCAATGGCAAGGACGATGAAATCCGGGTTGCTCTGGTTGGCTGCGGCGGGCGTGGGTCCGGCGCCGCTTGGCAGGCCATGAGCACCGAAGGCAAGGTGCGCCTAGTAGCTGTCGCCGACGCCTTCCCAGATCGCCTAGCCGGTACTTTGGAGTACCTGCAAAAAGGCAAGCCCGATCAAGTCGACGTTCCTGAAGAGCGTCGCTTCACCGGTTTCGACGCCTATCAAAAAGCCATCGATTGCGACGTCGACTTAGTCATTCTGGCTACCCCTCCTGGCTTCCGTCCGATTCACTTTGAATACGCGGTGCAAAAGGGCAAACACGTGTTCATGGAGAAGCCTGTAGCCGTCGACGGCCCGGGTATACGCAAGGTGCTGGCAGCGGCTGAGGTCGCGAAGCAAAAAAACCTGAAGGTAGGCGTCGGCCTGCAGCGCCACCACTCGGCCAAGTACAACGAAGTCATTCGTCGTATTCGCGAAGGCCAAATTGGCGATTTGCGCCTACTGCGTTGTTACTGGAATAGTTCCGGTGTTTGGGTGCGGCCACGCCAACAGGGCCAGACCGAAATGGAGTACCAAATGCGCAATTGGTACTACTTCAACTGGCTGTGCGGCGACCACATTACCGAGCAGCACATTCACAATCTCGATGTCTGCAACTGGCTGGTCGAAGACTTCCCCGCTCAGGCACAAGGGCAAGGCGGTCGCTTGGTACGCAACGGGCTTGAACACGGCGAGATTTTTGACCACCACATGGTCGAATTTACCTACGCCAGTGGGCTGAAGATGTTGTCGCAGTGCCGTCACATGCCGGGCGCTTGGTCGCACGTCAATGAGCACGCTCATGGCACCGAAGGCACAGCCAATATTGGCGGCGGCAAAATCGAACGCATCGGTGAGAAAAAGGCTTGGCGCTACCGCGACGAAGACCCGGATCACTACCAGGTCGAACACAATGAACTGTTTGCCGCCATTCGCGCTGACCTTCCGTATAATGAGGCCGAGTACGGCGCCAAGAGTACCTTAACCTCCATTCTTGGCCGTATGGCGACCTACTCTGGCCAAGTAGTTACTTGGGAACAGGCGTTAAATTCTGAACTAGCATTGGTTCCGGATCGTTACACCTGGGACGGCACGCCACCAACCACTCCCGACGAAAACGGTCGCTACCCAATTCCGATGCCTGGCTCGATGCCAGCCTTCTAAGCCCAAAGTTGGCTTCTGTACGCTCTGCTTGACCTACAAGGATGATGACTCGCAATACTTTACTTACCCTGCTTTCTCTGCTCCTGATGACCGCTTTGTCGGCACCGCTGATTTCAGGCTTCGCACAGGAACCTGGTGATCGCACGGTTGGAGAGAAAGCTCAAGAGCCTGGCGGCCCTGACGAACACGACGAAACGGTGCTTGCCAAGAACATGGAAACGGTCAAAAAGGGCATGCGTCGCTTACGTCGTGGCCTGAAAGATCAAGAGCAGCTGCCGGCCGCGCTGCCGTTGATTTTGTCCATGCAAGAAGCCGCTCATCTGTGCAAGGTTGAAATTCCGGCCATGACTGCGGGCGTGGAAGGCGAAGAAGCCAAAGCGACTTTTGTTAAGGAATATCGCCTAGGCATGATCAAATTGCAGGGTCAATTACTCGACCTAGAAACCGCCGTACTGAATGGCGACGTCGCCGCTGCGCAGAAGATTTTTGGTGGTTTGAAGGACGCGCAAGAAGCCGGCCACGAAAAATTCACCGAAGAATAAATCGCAGCCATGCGCGCGCCGTTTTTCAGCATGTCGCTGCAGCAGGCGCGCCAAAGCGTGGCTGATTTAGGATTCAATCCTGATCGAGCCAATCAATTGCGTCGCCAGTTACTTGCTGGCGACGCTGCTTTTTTGCCTGGCCGCAAAGGCTTGGACCTGACCGAACAACTGCAGCTAAATTTCGTCTTTGATTCGATCAGTGAAAAGCAGTGTTCTCCGTCGGCCGATGGATCCAGCAAGTTTTTGTTCGCTCTTGCCGACGGCCAAGCCATTGAATCGGTGCTGTTACCGGGCACTCAGTCTTTGTCTGCATGTTTGAGTACCCAAGTCGGCTGTGCGATGGCGTGCCGTTTTTGCGCCTCTGGACTGGACGGCATGGTGCGCAACCTGCACAGCTATGAATTGCTGGAGCAGGTGATTCAAATGCGCCGCCACGCCGACGTACGCCGTTTGGTATTTATGGGTGCGGGGGAGCCGACCCAAAATTTGGCTGCGTTGGCGTCGGCGATTGAAGTATTGCGCACCGAGGCCGGGATTGGTCCGCGCCGCATGTTGGTTTCTACCGTCGGGCCACCGCGGGCAGTGGATCGATTGGCGGATTTGGGCTTGAAGATCACCTTGGCGCTGTCGTTGCATGCGCTGGACCCGTCTTTGCGTGCTCAGTTGATTCCCACTCAGTCCAAAGTGCAGCCGCTGGAATTATTGGACGCCGCCGACCGCTTCGCTGCAAAAACAGGCCGCGCTTATCAGGTGGAATATGTGCTGATGGGTGGCGTCAATGACGCACTTGAGCAAGCCGCTGAACTCGCCGACGCTTTGCAGGGGCGCCGCGCCCACGTCAGTTTGATTCCATGGAATGCAGTTCCCGGAATGGAATTCCAAAGTCCGGTTGGATCCACCTCGCAATCGTTTTTGCAGGTGTTGCGCGATGCCGGTGTTTCGGTGCGTTTACGCAATACCGTTGGTGGCAGCTCGCAGGCGGCTTGTGGACAGCTTAAGCGTGCTAGCTTTGGCGGTTGAGCCGCCACGGATCGAGCGAGGCTCTAGGCCGACTGATGATTGCGGCCGCGCGGCGTATAGCGCAAAATTTGCGCGATCATTGCACGCATATCGGGGCGCGACACAATCTTGTCGAGCTGACCCTTTTCCAACAAAAATTCCGAGCGCTGGAAGCCTTCAGGCAGGTCTTGTTGAATCGTGTTTTGGATCACGCGTGGGCCGGCAAAGCCAATCAAGGCTTTGGGCTCGCCGATCATCAGATCGCAAACGCTGGCGAAGGAGGCTGTCACGCCGCCGGTCGTCGGGTTGGTCATGATCGAAATCGAAAAACCACCAGCGGCAGCAAACTTTTGCAGTGCGGCGCAAGTTTTTGCCATCTGCATCAGAGAAATCGCGCCCTCGTGCATGCGAGCGCCGCCACTGGCACTGAAAATGATAATGGGCTGCTTAAGTTCTTCGGCCAACTCAATAGCCAGTGCCAGTTTTTCGCCGACGACCTCGCCCATGGATCCACCCATGAAGCAAAAATCGAGCACGGCTAGCACAACATCGTGACCTTCAATTTGGCAGGTACCCGCGATGCAGGCGTCGGTTTGACCGGTTTTCTCCTGCGCCTTTTCGATTTTTTCAGCGTAGCTGACGGTGTCAACGAAATCCAAGCGGTCGGTTGGACGTAGGTCTGTAAAACGCTCGGCAAAGGTGCCGGGGTCGGCGGTGATTTCAATCCGTCGGCGGCCGAAAACGGTGTGGTGGAAACCACATTTCGGGCATACGTGCATATTCTGCACGAATTCCTTGGTGTAGATCAACGCGCCGCAGTCTTTGCACTTGGTCCAAAGCCCACCGGGAATGTCCTTTTTCTTGCGTAGTCGGCCCCAGCCCATGAGGGATAGTTTACCGGAATGGCGACGGTTGCAGGTAAAGTAGATGCCTCGGCTTAGAACATGTCCGGCATCCACGGCGTGGAGCCGGCAAAAATGCTGCTGGCGACCGCTTGGATTGCGTGTTCAGCCTGAAGGCGGCCGCTTTGAGCAAGCAGCTCAGCGTTGACGTGGCCGCTGAAAAGCGGTGCCAGGTTGCGGATTGAAATTTTGAGGTCGCCTTTGCCGCCAGCGCTTAGTTTGGCTCGCCCGTTAGTGAGTTGCAGGATCCATTTGCCATGGTTGGCGGCAATCAAATCGTCTGCAATATCAAAGTGAAGTACGGCGCTCATGCCGAGTGGATAGCCGCGTCCCTCTAGAGCAGCTGGCACGCTTAGGATGCGCATCATCCAACATTCAAACATTTTCATGTTGCTGCGCTGCTCCGGCATCGCCAAATACAGCGGGTGGTTCGCGCCGACGTTAACTTTTACGCGCCGAGCCATCGATTGGTAAGAGCGTAGAAATGCGAACACTGCTTGCCATGCGTCGACGTCGGCGGCTTGCATGCAAATCAAATTGAGCTGATGCCAATCGGGTAAATCGGGCTCGTTGGTCTGAGTCAAGATGACATAACCGCGCAATTTGCCGCTTTGCGTTTCGCGCACGCAATAGATGCGGCCGACTTGATCGCGTGGCTTGAAGATGCGTTGCCAAATGTAGACGTCACGATCCAACATGCCGTTTTGGGTGCGCGCGACTTGGCGATAGAGCTGCCTGATTTCTTCGTGATCGGCTTCGCCACCGGGAGTGACTTGCAGCCCGGCCTTTTTCACCGCGCTCATGCGAGCGACAGGAAGGTGATCGAAACTAAATTCAAATTCCGGTTGGTATCCTGCCATTTCATAACCCACCGTTTGGTAAAGCGGCATGGTGGATGGATACAGCGTGGAAAGCGGAATACCCATCGCCGCCATTTCCAAAACCGCCGCAGACATCATGCGTTTGCCGACGCCACAGCCACGGAATTCCGGCCGCACGGATACGCCGGCGACGCCCAACATCGACAAGGATTTGCCGCCGAAAAACTGCCCCATTGGCGCGTACAAGCACGTTCCAGCCACTTCACCATCTAGTTCTGCAATGCGGAGATTTTTCGGATGTGCCATTTTTATCCATTCCGGCACGCGCTTGGCGTCGGCGGCAAAAGCTTCGGCGACGGCAGTAGAAAAAGCGTCGACATCGTGTTTTTCGTCGAAGGGTCGATACTCGAAGCTCATTGCGCGGCTTTGCGGAGGGCGTTGATGGCGGTGGGGAAGTCGTCGGCGCGGTAGAGGTAAGTGCCGGCTACAAAAACATTGGCTCCAACTTCGGCGCAGGCGTGCACGGTTTGATCGGTGATGCCGCCATCCATTTGAATGTCGCCTTGGTAGCCCCATGCACGCAGCTGGCGAACTTTGTCGAGGACCTCGGGCATGAAACTCTGGCCGCCGAAGCCTGCATGCACGGACATGATCAACACCATGTCGATTCGATTCAAATAATCGCGCATGCCTTCCACTCCGCACGGTGGGTTTACCGCGACGCCGACCTTGCAGCCGGTGGCATGGTATTGATCCAAAGTCTGAGCGAAGTTGTCCTGGGCTGCTTCGAAATGGAAGCTCAATACATCTGCGCCGGCATCGGCGTAGCGCTGGGCCCAATCGCCTGGGTTTTCGATCATCAGATGCACATCCAACGGAATCGTGGAGTAGCGCTTGACGCACTCTACGACTGGCGGTCCAATCGACAGATTGGGCACAAAATGGCCATCCATTACGTCGACATGATGCCAATCCGAACCGGCGTCTTCAGCGCGCTTAAGTTCGTTTTTTAGTTGGGCAAAATCGCAAGCCAAAATGGACGGTGCAATGCGGTGGGGAAGCGCCATAGCCGCTATCTTACGTGGCCCGATGGGCGTAAAATCTAGCCATGGTTGCCATCAGCTTGCCTCCCTTTATGGATCGCTTTATCGACTGGGTTAAATTGAACCCGGCGTTGGGGGCAGTAGTGATTTTGCTTGCAGTGGTGTTTTTGCTTTGGCTGGTGCGCAAAAGTTTGAGGTTTTTCATGGTCGCATTGATCTTGCTGGGCGTCACCATTTTGGGTTCTTATTATTACTATGGGTCGGCCCAGACCAATAACGCGGTGAAACGCGGTGCCGAACACGCCTTCGAGAGCGGTAAAGACTTTGTGGATAAAGCCTTGAATGAAATCATGCCGCTCGTCGACGGTGCCGAGTTAGAGCCGCTAACGACTGGCGATGGGGCCACTGCCGTACAGCCCGATGGGGCCAGCATCGGCCATTAGCGAGCACCTAGAGCTTAGAATTAGGAATTCTC
Organism: Planctomycetota bacterium; assembly: GCA_014382805.1. Classification (GTDB taxonomy): domain Bacteria; phylum Planctomycetota; class UBA1135; order UBA1135; family UBA1135; genus JACNIZ01. The sequence goes on along the minus strand of JACNIZ010000131.1, from coordinate 11,657 downwards.
TAACGAAAACGGTGTGGTTGCGGTATGTTATCATTGTGATATCACTTCGATATCTCCCTTAGCATCATGATTGTAGAAAAAACCCTCAACCCTAGGGCTGGCTTGCCAGTTCTGCTGCTTCAAGTCCCTGCAATTCTGGCGGCAATCATTGCCTGTATCGTGACGGCGGCAAATATGCGCTCAGAAGGTGCAACCGCCTTTTTCGTACTGTCAGCTTTGTTCCTAGTCATTTGCCTCATTCTGACCTTGGTTGGCTTTACAGCAGTCAATCCGAATGAATCTCGGGTGGTGCAGTTATTTGGTAAGTACAAAGGCACCATTCACGAGCAAGGATTGTGGTGGGTAAACCCATTCACAACTCGACAAAAGGTTTCGGTGCGCGTACGCAACTTCGATTCGGACAAGTTGAAGGTCAATGACAAGGAGGGCAACCCGATTGAAATTGGCGCAGTAGTGGTCTGGAAGGTCGTCGAGACTGCGGAAGCCGTTTTCGAAGTCGATGACTACGAGGATTACATCTGTGTGCAGAGTGAAGCTGCCTTGCGAAATTTGGCGTTGCGCTACCCTTACGACGCTCACGATGGCAAAAGCATTGCCTTGCGCAGCCATGCCACCAACGTCGCTGAGGAACTAAAAATTGAAGTGCAAGAGCGGCTGGAGAGAGCTGGCATCGAAGTCTTGGAGGCCCGAATCAGCCACCTCGCTTACGCCCAGGAGATCGCCAGTGTCATGCTGCAGCGTCAACAAGCCGACGCCATCATTGCGGCTCGATCGAAGATCGTCGACGGTGCTGTCGGAATGGTCGAAATGGCCTTGGAGAAGCTCAGCGAAAATAACGTAATTGAGCTTGATGAAGAGCGCAAAGCTGTCATGGTTAGCAACTTGCTAGTTGTGCTTTGCAGTGACAAACATACCCAGCCGGTAGTGAACACCGGCTCCATTTACTAACGGCTTTGCCTAATAGATGAGATTTTCTGGGCATGCCTAAGCGCAAGGCTTTTTTGCTACGAGTGGATCCTCGGCTTCACGACGCGATGCGCCGTTGGGCCGAGGATGACTTCAGAAGTCTAAATTCACAGGTGGAAATCATTTTGCGACGCGCATTGATGGAGGCTGGGCGTATCAAACCGGGCCATGAAACCACTGACGACGACGAGGGTGATAGCACCGATGGCGAAATCAGTGGTGGTTCTTAATTTGACAAGCTGAATCCAGCACCAGTTTAGCGGCCATCCATTTGCACCTTATTCCAACGCAATTTGCCCACCCGATAATGCTTTATGGTGCCGATGGACTTGTATCCAAAACGGTCGTGAAAGCGCATCGCTGTACGGTCCTTTGACCGTACCGCTACTACGATGGCTTTGTGCCCAGTTTTTCGACGTCGATCGAACACCCAGTTTGAGGCGAAAATTGCGATCAACATGCCGCGGTAATCAGGGTGCACCCAGCCGTCGAACTGTAGAGTTTCCTGGCCGGGGAGGATGGGAATGGTGAATTTGTATTCCACATCTTTCATCGGCACCATTGAGTGCATCAGGTATCCCCATAAACCGCCCTCTGGGTGCTTGCGAATCAGGAAGTCGATGTTGGGGTCTGCAGCCATTTCGCGAAATATTTTCAGTCGGGCCGGAGGGAAATAACCATTGAGCGCACCAATCATTTCCAGGCTCGGATTGTACATGTAGTTTTCATCGCACTCTCCGTCCACCGGTGTGCCGCGACCTTCGGGAATCTTAAGGTTGGGTTCCGCCAGCGGTCGCCGCATGATTTGAAATTCAACCTTTCGTATCCAGCGGTGGCCGGTCCGACGCCAAAGTCCGCGGATTAGCCTCTTTGATTTTTGCTTGCTCATCAGTGGGTACCCGATTGAATCGGGAGTGGGATTTTAACCCTACTGACGGTATCCATGGAGCCAAGTCGACAGTTAGCGATGGAAAACTTGTAACCAATGGGGGGGCATTCCGTCTCTTCCATGAGGAGGGTTCTCTGACCCGATGATTTTCGACAGCGCCAATCTGAGTTTGCGTCCCTCGGGGGAGCGGGCGCCAGGCTCAGGTTGGGGCTGTCATTTTTGAGCGTTGAATGTTCCCTACTACTTTAATGCGGCAATGCCAGGCAACTCTTTGCCTTCGAGCATTTCCAAGAAAGCCCCGCCACCAGTGGAAATGTGGCTAATTCGATCCTGCAAACCATTCTTCACGATAGCTGCCACCGAATCACCGCCGCCAACCACAGAAATGCAATCAGATTCGGCCAAGACGAGGGCGATTTTGGAAGTGCCGGCACTGAAGGGCTGCAATTCAAATACACCCATCGGACCGTTCCAAACCACAGTGGCTGCCTGTTTCAGACGATCCGAGAACAACTGTTGGGTTTTGGGGCCGATGTCCAATCCCATCCAACCATCTTCAAGGTCGCCTTCGCATATGAGGATGTTGGCGGTGGCGGAAAATGCGTCAGCGGCGACGTGGTCTACTGGCAGAAGTAAATCGACTCCCTTGGCTTTGGCGTCGGCCATAATTTGGCGGGCGGTTTCCAATCGATCTTCTTCGCACAACGAGCAGCCTATCCTGCCTCCTTGAGCTTTTAGGAAGGTGTAGGCCATGCCGCCGCCGACCAAAATGGTGTCGACCTTTTCAATTAAGCGTTGTAGGACAAGGATTTTGTCGGAGACTTTTGCGCCGCCGATGACGGCCACCAATGGCCGCTTTGCATCCCCAAAAGCCAATTCGAAGGCTTCCATTTCACGTTGCAGCAGGCGACCTGCAACTGCTGGCTTTAACAGTGCTGGTACTCCAGCAGTGGAAGCATGGGCGCGATGGCAAGTTCCAAAAGCGTCTTGCACGAAGACGTTGGCCAATTGTGCTAAGTCATGGGCGAGGGCTGGATCATTCTTCGTTTCCCCTGCCTCGAAGCGCAGGTTTTCAAGTAATAGAATTTGGCCAGGTTTGAGATTGGCAGCCAGCCGATTGACCTCGGATCCGCGCACCGCCGGGGCGGAGATGACTTCAGCTTTACCATCTAGTAACTTTTGCAAATGGGCTGCCACGGGGGCTACCCGTAATTCTTCGACCACCTGACCCTTTGGTCGGCCAAGGTGGGTGGCAGCAATCACAGAACCACCGCCATTCAGAATGAATTCCAGAGTGGGAAGGGCGGCTCGGATCCGGGTATCGTCGCCAATCACGCCGTCCTTCAACGGAACGTTGAAATCCACACGTACAAACGCGCGTTTTCCTGCGAAATCAATGGTATCTAAGGTCTGGGTGGAATTGCTCATTTACAGTGTAGGCTGAGGCCCAAGAATTGGCATAGGGTATCCCGGCGCCCGGTGGCGGCGGACAAAGCCAATCAAAACGTTGCGGCCACGGTGGGGCGGCGCCACCCCTCAAAAAAAAGGCGCCGTCCCGGTCAAGGGACGGCGCTCGACGAAGCAGCACTTATAGCGAGGCGGACTTAGCGATCAGATCGCAAACGCGGTTAGAGTAGCCCCATTCGTTGTCGTACCACGAAACCACTTTCACCATGTTGGAATCTAGCACCATGGTGGAGCCGGCGTCGAAGACACTGGAGTGAGGGTTGCCAAGTACGTCGCTGGAAACCATTGGGTCTTCGGTGTACTGCAAAATGCCCTTCATTGGCCCTTCAGCAGCAGCCTTTACTGCGGCATTGACTTGTTCGATGGTGACTTCTTTCGCAAGTACCGAAACTAGATCCACTACCGAGCCACACGGAACCGGCACCCGCATCGACATGCCGTCCAGCTTGCCGGCCAATTCAGGCAGGACCTTGCCGACGGCGCGAGCTGCACCAGTGGAGGTTGGGATGATGTTGCAGGCGGCAGAACGAGCGCGGCGCAGGTCACTGTGTGGCAGATCCAAGATTCGCTGGTCGTTTGTGTACGCGTGGATGGTATTCATCAAACCACGGCGAATTCCAAATTCAGCATGCAGCACCTTAGCCAATGGAGCTAAGCAGTTGGTGGTACAGGAGGCATTCGAAATGATCGTATCACTAGCCCTCAAGTCCTCGTCGTTCACGCCGAGGACGATCATGTTGTCGATCTCATCTTTCGGAGGCACCGTAAGCAGGACCTTTTTGGCTCCGGCATCGATGTGCTTTTGACACGCGGCGCGGGTGGCGAAAATGCCAGTGGCCTCAACCACAAAATCCACGTTCAGGTCAGCCCAAGGCAAATTCGCGGGATCGCGTTCCGCCAAAGTGCGGACTTCCTGGCCGTCGACAGTCATGACACCGTCGCCAACTTCAACATTGCCGCCGAAGCGACCCGAAACGGTGTCGTAACGAAGCAGGTGAGCCAGGGTGGAAGTATCGGTCAGATCATTAATGGCGACAACTTGGAGGTCGTCCCGGCCATGCATGATGCGGAAAACGTTGCGACCGATGCGGCCGAAGCCATTGATGGCGATGCGAAAGGCCATTTTGGGTACAGGTTCAGGTGTAACAGTGGGAAAGAAAAGCCCTTGGAGCAGAAAAAAGCCCAAAGGGGGGTTTCCAGGTGACCTGGAAGCGGGGATTCTAAACGCATGCCCTTACCCGCGGCACCCTCTTTCGACGGCATTGGCCCCTGGCCAGCAAATACCACCGTCGCCCTAGCCTGCTCGGGTGGGGCTGACTCCACTTTTCTTGCGTTGCAATGGCTGACTTTCGCAGATTCACTCGGCGACGAAGCCCCCAAGGCCGTGGTTTGGGTGGTCGATCATGGCCACCGCCCTGAAACCGTGAACGAGGCCGCGCAAGCCAAGCGGATTTACCTCGACCTAGGATTCCAGGTAAAAGTACTCCGCCCAGCGGCTCCTTGGCCAGCTGGGCAGTCCGAAAACCAGTTGCGCAACCTGCGCTACCTGCTGTTCGCGAAGCAAGCGCTTGCCGACGACGTCCAGGTCTTGATGACCGCTCATCATGCAGATGACCAGGCCGAAACGGTTCTATTGCGCATCCTGCGTGGAACCGGGCTGCGAGGCTTGGCTGGAATTCGTCCGCGTAGGCAACTCATGGATGGTGGAAAGCCTGGCTTGGAGATCCGACGGCCTTTGTTGGGTTGGCGCAGCTACCAAATTCGAAAGGAACTACAAAAACGGCGGCAACGGTGGCTTGAAGACCCAACCAATCAGATATCGGAAATTGCTGCTCGCAATCGCCTGCGGCTGGAATTGATGCCTGAATTGAGCAAAATCGCAACGGGGGACCCAGTGGAGGCCTTGCTCAAGCTTGCCGCCGACGCCGCCCAATGGCGGGATTGGCTGGAAACTGGCCTCGAAGAGAACTCTAAGTGGCTGGAAAACTGGAAAAGCTTACCTGAGGTACTGCGGCGCGAGGCCGTGGCTTCGCAGTTACGGCAGGCGGGCTGCACCGTTTCTCGGCGGCGGCTCAGTGATTTGGAACTAGCTCTTGTGCAGCGCGGTTCAGCCGCAGTAGATGAGAAACTTCGCCTGACTGTTGCCGGAGGAAAACTCCAACTGGTGAAACGGCGCGATCCGCAGCAGCGCCGAAATTAAGTTCGATCCTGTTTCGCTGTCATGCTCAGGACCGCGCCATAGGCCGGGTGGCCTTAAAGGGAATGAAGTCGAGTAGATAAAAAGAGAAGGGCCTCGCCATTTCTGGCGAGGCCCTAAATCTGCCTTAGCAGTTAAGTCTGTTAATTACAGGCTAACTACGTTGGACAAGCCGTCGGTGGATGCGTCAGCAGCCTGAACGGATACGAGGCCTGCAGCTGCACCAGGTACGGTTGCACCGTAGCTAGTGTTGCCTGCGCCGTCAGCAGCAGCGATAGCTGCAACCTTGAAGCCAAGGTCAGCCAAACCGGTGGTAACGGTGTTACCAGTAATCGGGTTGAACTCAGCGTGAGCGCCAGTACCGAAAGCGTACATGGTAGCTACAAAGCCGCCACCGGTTGCACCGGAAACGTCAAAGGTCATTGCGCCACCAGGAGCACCAGTCGTGGACAGAGTCAGACCACCAGCGTCAGCTGCGAACATTTGCATGTCGAAGCCAGCGTGTGGAATACCACCGAACCAGTAGCAACCTTTGAAAGCGTTAGCGTTAGGTACGTTCCAGTCAAACCAGGTGAAGCTATTGGTCTGGCCATTGCCACCACCAGAGAGCCAAGGACCCGTGGAGCTGTTGTCCCAAACTTGACCCCAACCGGCAGAGCCGCCGTGGCCATCAGTCAGGTTACATTCAACGCCAGCAAGGTCGACGGTAACGATCCAGCAGGAAAGAGCACCATTGGAGCCACCTGGAAGACCAGAGATGCCGTAACCACAGTCAAAAACTGGCCAGTTACTCGGACCTGCGCAGTACACAGAGTCGTCATAAACAGTCACGATTTCGAACATGCCGTTAGGGGCAGTAGCGCTGGAGCAATAGGTGTAGATCATTCCGTCTACGACTTCTGCGCCGGTGCCATCGGTGTCCATCAGAACGTTGTTATCGATCCATTCCTGGTTCATACCTGGGACGGAGTAGTAGTTGCTCAGAATCGAGTTGTTGATTACGTGAGCAGTACCGATACGGTTCTGGTTCGAGCCTACAAAGCCAGTCAGCGGGCTGAAGGTACCAGCGTACTGAGGAGCTTGGGCTTTCTGGACGGAGACGGTTTGCTTCTGCTGAGCAGAGGCGCCGGAGATCAAGGCGATGACAGCAGCGCCAGTGAGGATGTTTCTGAACATGAGATTTCCTTTAGAGGATGAGGGAGTAAGGCGGGGGCTAACCGGAGCACGAGGCTAATCGAGGGAACGATCACTCCTGTGCGTCACGCTCTACAATACTGCGAAAATTGACTTCAAGGGCAGGTAATAGAGGAAACTCTGAGAAATTTATTAAAATTGATCCTTTAATTCTGCGAAATGAGAACGTAAGTCCATTATCAGTAAAGGCATAAGTAGACAAGGCTGCATTAGAAAGTTTCTAGTTGAATTCCTAAATAATTGCCTGGGACCCCATTGAGTAGGGATCCCAGGCAAAATCCGCTATGGAACCGGCCAAAATGGGCGACTGGGGCGTACTTCCAAGTCTTGCCACAGAGCCACGCTGCCATCAGTGCAGGTAAGGGCCATTCCACCCGTCATCCGGCGTGAGGGAAGGTCTTCTAAGGATAGTGCCAGCTTGTCTGTGCCATTGGCTGTGAAGTAGCTCTCCTCCTCACCCTTATTCACTACCATATGAAAGTCAATCTTGTCCCCTTCAGGCAATTGGTAGCCGGCAAACACGGTTTCTCGTGGTATCGCGCGGCCCGCGTCTACGTCGAGCTCAAGGTCTACTCGGCAAAAGCGCATGACCGGGACACCTTCCTCGAAGCCAAAAACCATCGCTGATCTCGCCCGGCCTCCAAAATCCAGCCCCATGTACAGCAGACCCTGTCCTCCTTCGACCTGAACCTTGCCGCGGAGTTCAAACGGGGGCTGCAAATACTCAAGCGAACGACGTCCAACCTTCTCCATTCCTGGGCGGCCCTCAGCCTTAGGGTTGTTCATGAATAAGCCATCTTTTTCGTAGCGGACCAAATCCACTTTGATTCCTGGAGCTAGGTACTGGCGATTGGCTTCCTCACCCTTTTCGTAGGCGCGCTGCCACATACGCAGATCCTGGCCGGAGGCTTCCAACGCGTTTTCTTCGCCAGGCTTCAGTCCCAGGCCGATGTGCTTGCTCAATTCGTGATGGTCCATTGCGATGGCTTCTGAGCCATGTTCTGCAAACAAAACGGCTGCCAACGGCTGCTCAGCCTTCAATGCTTCCTGGCATGCAGTCTGTAATTGCTGAACGGCGAGCTTGGTCGGTTCAATGTAGTACTTGACCACATCCTTGCCGCCGTTTTCCGCCATCCATTCTTCCGCTACAGCAGCAGCCTCGCTTTGACCGGCTGGCCAAACTTTCTCCCAGTGGCGAACCATCCAATACATGGCGTCTGCCTCGCGACCTTCACCAGCGCTGGCTAAACCCAGCAAACGGTAGGTCTCGGGGTCGTCGCCGCGCTTGCGGTCGGCGAATTCGGCTGCCACCCGGGCACGCTCATAATCTTCGGCCAACATATAGCCACGCGCTCGAGCTTGGTCGACGTCCGCGAATGCCGGGCCGGATTGTTCCTCGTGGTATAGGGATGTGCAGTATTTGCGCCAGCGTTTCTCGAAGGCTTCCCAATCTGGCACATCCGGATCGTCGATTTCTTCGACGAAGAACTTCTTGGCCATTTCCAATGCGTAGTACTTGTCGCCCTTGCTGCCGCGTTCGGAGAAATGGGCCAGGTACTTGCCGTAGGCGTCGCGGTAGACCAATTTGCCAGCTTTACGCACTTCCTTATAAGACTCGTGCACTTTGCCGTCGTCGGTCACGGCTACGCCATATACGCGGCGGTCGTTTTCTTCGTAATTGAGCAGGAAGTAAACCAGGGCCCAACCATAAGAGTAGTACTCGCCTTCGTAACTCAGCGAGCCAGTGGAGTCAGCGCCGAGGTTGCGTTCATGCGCAATCAACTCTTCTAAGGAGTGCTTACGGTCGGAATTGTCCAGGTGGTACCAAGACCGCAAGCGGTGCAAAGCAGGGGCGTTTTTGACGATGGTGCCGTCGGCCTTGATCTGGCAGCCCTCAAAATAGGTGGCAGTGCCTTCGTTCAGCCAACATGGCGGCAGGTGACGTCCTTTGGTCAGCAAGGTCATGAATTGGTGGCTGGCTTCGTGAAACAAAGTGTTCCAAAGCGCGTCCTGAGTAAAGCCCTCTTCGTCGTAAGCGCGGTCATAAGCCACGACAGATTTTTGAGCGGCTACCCAATAACCACCGACGCCACGGCTGGGCATGGACCGCCCCAATACTTTCAGCGCCATCTTGTCAAAATCCGAACGCTTGCGCATGACGTGAATTTTGGCGCGCGCCTTTTTCTTGTAGTCGTAGATCGAGCGGTAGAACTCGTTGATCTCGTCCATTGCCGACGCCACCGTTTCAGCGAACTCCCATGAAACATTGGTGTAAATGTCGTAGTGGCGAGTTTTGCGCTCAAACGGGCTCTGCCAGTGTTCGTGTTTTTTGTTTTCTTTACTCAGCCAATCCGCCGACTTGCGCCGAATCGAAGCCGCTGTGAAGGCGCCGCCAGATAATTGCTGGCCAGCTTTGTCGGCCAGTTTTTCGTAGGCCTTATCTAACTTCTTGTCGCCTGCGTTGAGTTCCAGCAAGCGATCCATGAGGTACCCAGCCAGGCGGTATTGCTTTTTGGCGGCAGCCTTGTTTGCCGCTTCGCCTAAAGCGTCTTCCCATTCTTCTAAAATAGTTTCATCTTTATTCCAGCCTTCCCATTGACCTTCAAACAGTGGCAGTAAGCTTTCCAGCTGAGAACTTTTGCCAGTGTACTTGTAGGACCAGTATGCCCATTTCGCCCACTGCAATTGTGACGGCAAATCGTCTTGCAGCTTGGCAATCTTGTGCATCAGCAGGTATCCGTCTACCGAAAAGGGGTAGGAGGCCAATACCGCTTCGGCCAATTCTTTGCCTTCATCCAACTTGCCGGCGGCCACAAGTTTGGCGGCGTCGGCAAAAGGACCCTCTTGAGGGTTTTGCGAGGCGACTGAGGTCGGCGCTACTACGAAGAGTAGCGCGATGAGCACAAGTTGAAGCAGACGAGTCATGGCTGAGTGGAATCGGCGCCTAGTTTATCGCCGAAATCGCCCGCCGGTCAGTCTTCGGGTAACAACTCGCTATATCCAGCCCGTTCCAACCAATCGTGGATGGTATGAATCGGGATGGCTAAGCCCATGTGAGTGATGACCTGGGGCCTGTAAGTGCCGTGGGTGTAGATCTTGGCAAAGATGGCGACTAATTCCAGAGTATCAGCGTGAAATACGCCGCCACCCGAATTGCCGAAGTAAGCCGGGCTTGAGACCATCCAATAATCTTCGCCGTCTACTTCCCAATTGGCGCGGGTGATTTCCCCACTGGTGGCCTGGGCAGCCGTACCCAATGGACAACCGACGGTATAGATGTTCGCGAAAATGCCCAAATCTTTTTGGCGACTGCGTGGGGCAAGCGAGGCAACGTGGGTAAGGGTGTAGTCAGATTGGACCTCGAGCAAAGCCAGGTCGGTCGATATGTCCCAAGCAATCATGCGCGCACTTGCTTCGATCTCCTTTCCACTTGGGAAGGTGAAAATGGCAGTCACCACTTCCTGGCTCAGGTCGTCCAAATCTCCGCGATCTTCCAAAATGTCGCGGACCACGTGATAGCAACTGAGGGCGTAATAGGTGGACTGATCTTTATCGATCTGACGGTGAATCAAAACCGCTGATCCCACGGCCTCGCCGCCGGAAAGCTGGAAAACAGGTGTAAGGACTTGTTCGCGCAGGTTTTGAAGGCGGTTCTGCTTGCTGTCGTTAACCCAGCCAGCCATTTGCAGCTTAAGATCCTCTTTGATCGCTTGTCCAAGGCCACTGAAGTTTCCCAATTCTGCTTGGATTTTCTGGTCCTGGTCGACCAGGGCGGCCAAATTCTGCTCAAAGTTGACCATGAATTGCTCTTGTTCCTGGCTCAAAATTTCTTGGCTAGAGAGTAGAGATTGGTGATAGGAGCGGATTTCCTGCTGAACCTGCTGCAGTTTGGCCTGCGCAGTGCGAAGGTCTTGATACTCGTTTTTTAGCCGTTCCTGCTCCGCGTAAGCCTCTTCATTGGAAGAAGATAAGGAGGATTGGCCACGCTCAAGCTGAGTTTGCTCCTGCTCCAGGTTATGGTAGGCCTTTTGTAGGATTTGGTGGGCGTCGCGTAGGGTTTGCACTTCTACTTTCAGCTCTCTAACAATCCTTCCGTGCTGTTTTAATTGGTTTCCGACAACTTTAACTTGTGGAATGCCTGCCAACCCGATAGTAACCAGGGCGGCTGCTGTTAATGCGAGTTTTGCAGAAGTCATCATTATTCTTTTCGGATGAAAAGCCCTTTTGCATTGAATCGGGGGTTATGAGCCGCCTTGGCGGATCCTAGAATAAGGGTGGTCGAGCTCCGCCGATCCCTGCTGAAACATCCGAAACCATGGTTTTCGCGTCCGTTGAAGAAGCAATTGAAGACATCCGCCAAGGCAAAATGATCATCTTGGTAGACGATCCTCGTCGTGAAAACGAGGGGGATTTGGTCATGGCAGCCGAAAAGGTGACGCCAGAGGCCATTAACTTCATGCGTAAAGAAGGGGGCGGTTTGATCTGCTTGTCCCTAAGTGGTGAGATTTGCGAGCAATTGCAACTCAGGCCCCAAGTTGCCGAAAATACTTCGCGCATGGGGACCGCCTTTCTAGAGTCCATCGAGGCTCGCGAAGGCGTCACCACTGGCATTTCTGCCGCCGACCGCGCGACCACCATTCAGGTCGCCGCCCAACCTGATGCCAAACCGATGGATTTGGCTCGTCCGGGTCATATCTTCCCACTTCGCGCTCGCGACGGGGGGGTGCTGGTACGACCGGGTCAAACAGAAGGATCGGTAGACCTGTCGCACCTGGCGGGACTACGTGCTGGCTGCTTGATCTGGGAGATCATGAATGTCGACGCCACCATGTGGCGCATGCCTGACCTTGACGTCTTCGCCAGACTGTTCGACCTCCACATGCTGACGGTTGATGACCTCAGGCATTACCTCCCCTCTCACGCTTTACTTATAACACCGCGCTT
>JACNIZ010000254.1 GCA_014382805.1 Planctomycetota bacterium | reverse complement strand
ATTGATGATGGAAAAGATGAAAAAAGGTCGCTTACACGGAAGACCGGACACTACCAGTCCAAATGCTGGTGGCGTTGAAAAACGGCAAGTTTATTGATCCATATACCTATGATCTTGCCGGTACGCCCTGTGAGGATATCTACACGTCTATCGATGTCGAGCCACATATCTATCATTGCGAGGGACTCTGTGCGCTCTTCCCTACGGATGACGCTTTGGTTCAAATGGGTGCCGAAAGTTACCGCGCCGAAGCCTTTCATGATGTCAATGGCAATCGAATTGGACATGTCTTCGTCATCTACAATACGCCAACCCTTGACAGTGAAGACGATATGGCATTTTTCCGTCTGATCAGCCAACGTGTTGGGGCGGAGTTCAACCGCTGGCATGCTGAAGCTACGCTATATAAAAGTGAAGCGAGGTTCAGGGGTTTTGCCGAAGTCGCGTCTGACTGGTTTTGGGAGATGGATGCCGACTTACGTTTCACCTATTTTTCTGCACGCAACAAGGTCATAACAGGGTTCAATCCGGATTTATACATAGGAAAAACGCGCCGCGAAATTGGCAGCAACCTTGCCACCAATGAGCATTGGAAACAGCATTTGGACGATCTGGATGCGCACCGGGAATTCCGTGACTTCGAATATGATCTGAAGATCGTGGATGATCGCAATCTAACGATATCCATTAACGGCAAACCGGCTTTCGATGCGGATGGAAACTTTCAGGGATACTATGGAACTGGTAAGGACGTTACCGAGCGCAAACAAGCCGTCGAGGAACTTGCCAATCACCGCGATAATTTGCAGAATCTGGTTCTGGAGAGGACCCTGGAACTGAAAGAAGCCAAGGAAGAAGCAGAGGGTGCCAGCCGCATCAAATCTGACCTGATGGCCAATATGAGCCACGAGTTGCGCACGCCACTCAATGCTATTATTGGTTTTTCCGACTCAATGAAAGCTGAAATCTTTGGCCCCATTGGTCATGAAAAATACCGGGAGTACCTGGAGGACATCCATCAGTCCGGTCAGCATCTTCTGGGACTCATCAATGATATTCTCGACGTTTCATCTATTGAGGCTGGCGCAGTGGAATTGCATGAAGAGAATGTCAGTCTTTGCGATGTCGTTGAAACCTCAGTTCGCTTCATCAGGGCACGCGCCGACAATGGGCAGGTCAGTATTGCTTCCACTATTGACCCGGAAATTCCGTTAATTTACGCAGACGAGCGGCGGGTAAAGCAAATCCTTCTCAATTTAATCAGCAACGCGGTCAAGTTTACACCCGAGGCCGGGCGAGTCACCGTCAGTGCGCAGTTAAATGATGACGGGTCACTTGCCGTCGCCGTTGCCGATAACGGTATCGGCATGGATGAAGAGGAGGTAACCAAGGCCCTGAGTACGTTTGGGCAGGTCGATAGCGGCCTTGATCGCAAGCACGAAGGCTCTGGCCTGGGGTTGCCACTGACCATGGGGTTGATCGAACTGCATGGCGGGACAATGGAAATTGAAAGCGAGAAAGGTCATGGCTCCCTGATAACGGTAACGTTTCCCAAGGAACGCGTGATCTGAAATGTCTGAATCGGGTCAGAAACAGACGAAAATACCGATCCAGTTTGATGTCCGTAGAGTGCGTGCGGAGGTGCTAGAATGGCTAAACTGGCGTCCCGGCTTAAGCAGAAACACACCCAGCTTTCTGGTTCCAGCCTCCAGCGTCAGGAAGCTGAAAGGCTATACCCACTGGTGAAAATGGTATGGAAATCCGTCCACTTTCGGCAGGCCAAATCCAGCACGATGGCGTCATAGGGTTCAGTTCGGCTATCGATAGTCTTCAGGCAATTTGTGGGCGATTCCCTTATGGCATTCGATGCAACTCATGTCGACTTCCATGGCCCCTTCCATGGCATCCCGGGCATCCTCGGATTGTTTATGAATATCCATGGCCTTGAACGAATGGCAGTTCTTGCAGGGTTGGGAGCCGTTGGCCTCATACTCGGCCCAGACCGTCTCCGCCAGTTCCAGACGCTTGGCCTCGAATTTTCCGGCGGTATCCACATCGCCGGCTATCTTGTGATAGAGCTGGTGAATGGCGCCGATCTTCCCGTACATCCTGCCGAACCAGGTTTTCGGAATGTGGCAGTCGGCGCACACGACCTGAACGCCCGTCCGGTTGGTGTAATGGGCGGTTTGTTTGTATTCGGCATAGACATTGTTTTCCATCTCATGACACGAGATGCAGTATTCCAGGCTTTCGCTTTTATCCAGAAATACGAAAGTCGTTCCGAGGAAGGCCATACTGGCGAGGCCGCCGGTGACGAATGCGAAAGCCCACATCCACTGTGAACGTTTCATCGAGCGTCTCCCAAAGCAGAGGCATCTGAAACTTCGTTAATTGGTAAAATGGTAAGAACAACGGCTTAACGGTAATATGACTTAGATCAATAGACCCATGCATCAGTCTCCAAAATAAACCTAAGTACTACCATTTTTTGGCCCGGCCACGGAATCAACGCCGCGGCGGCAACGATATGTTCCGCAGTTTCGCCGGAACGTGGTTAGCGTTCATGATCATATTCGCTTCAGTTTGGGCAGTAGGGGGTAATCGGATACAACGGTAAAGCTGGTTAAAGTTGTTAATATCCGCTTTGGGTCAAAAGCTCCCGTGCTGGACCACGAAATATTTGGTCCGCTTAAGCCCTGTCATCTCAACCGGTCGCTGCAACACACGCATTAAATCTCTCTGCTGGCGTTTCAAATTGCAATGTCTTTCTTGGGCGTTCATTTAACTGACGCGCTATTTTGTTGAGTTTGTTTTGAGAGTGGACTGACAAGTCAGTCCCTTTGGGAAGGTACTGCCTGAGCAATCGATTGGTGTTCTCGTTGGAACCACGCTGCCACGGGCTCTGCGGGTCACAAAAATAGACCTCAACATCTGTTGCCAGTGTAAACCGCTTGTGGCCAGCAAGTTCCGTGCCCCGATCCCAAGTCAAGGATTTGTAAAGCTCGCGTGGTAATTTATTAGCCTGTTTGATCAAAGCTGATACGACGCTTTTCGTATCCTTATTTGGAACCTTGACCAACATGACATAACGAGAATGACGTTCTACAAGGGTCGCGATATAACTGTTCTTCAAACCCATGATGAGATCACCTTCCCAATGCCCGGGTACGGCGCGGTCTTCAACTGAAGCAGGCCTCTCACGGATCGATATGGCGTCTTTTATCTTGCCAAGTTTGTCCGACTTCGGTCTGGCATACTTCGACCTGCGCATCGTGCGTTTTGAGCGAAGATATTGCATCAATTCCTTCTTCAGCACACCACGGGCCTGTACAAAAAGGCTTCGATAGATCGTCTCGTGCGACACCTGATTATGCTCTTCGTCTGGGTATTTGCGCTTCAACCAACCGGCAATCTGCTCGGGTGACCAGTGTATTACAAGCTTATCTGATATCACACGTTGCAAATGTTTATTGGTGGCAAGTTTACACAGCTTTGGTCGGCAAGCTCGAACCCACGCCTGGGCGTCAGCCTCTACCGCCCGGTACTTGCGATAACCACCATTGCGCTTGATCTCACGGCTGACTGTAGAGGCCGGGCGATAAAGCTCTCTGGCAATGGCACGGATGGAATAGCACGCAGCTATGCCACGCGAAATTACCTCGCGTTCCAAAAGCGTCAGTGCCAATCTCGATCGCTTGCGATCAGGAGGACGAATGCCGCCAGCACGTGATAATAGGGGGTAAATCGATGAGGAATCACGATCAAACCCGCGTCCAATTGAACTCATCGACTCGCC
>JACNIZ010000211.1 GCA_014382805.1 Planctomycetota bacterium | reverse complement strand
GCACCAATTGAAAATAGCAGTGCCACGTTCCGCCCAAATTTTAGCTTGCTTGTCGTTGGTATGATTAAGGATCAGGAATGGGTCGATCTCTTCAAATTCCCACCCTTCTGTCAAGGATTCGACGGCAGTTTCTCGTGAGACCGTTTCTTTGCTTTTGCGGTCTTTGGCTCTTTCCTCGGCCGTCATTTCTTTGCTGGAGAACGTAATTTCACCGCCAGTTACGCCTGTTTTACTAACCGTTCCTTCAGTGCGCGGAATCTCCTCAAAGGACCGAAGAGTCTTCTGGATATCATTTTTCAACTTTGGGTAAGCGGATTCAAAACACTCCATCTGGACAGCAAAATCAATATCTGGCGTGTGATAAACCCAGGTCATAATGCGCTTGGGTCCGTTACTGCCTTTTTCAACCTTGATTAAATATTGGGTGACGAGGTAATCGCCGACAGTTTCCTCTACTTCCTCAGCAATGAAAAAGCCCGCGCCGGAGTAAGTTCCCTTTAGATAGTCAGCGTAGTTTTTGTAGGGGTTAGTGAACTTGAAAGTGATCTTCTTGAGATTGCCATCGGCATCCTTTTCTTCGACGACTGAATCTTCTTTGTACTTTTCAGAAAGGAAGGCAACCACCGCCAATTCTGGCTTGTGCTCGTAGGTCCAGCCGAGTGACTTGTCGGTGAAAAAATAAGGCTTGGGCGACAAGTATTTTGCGACAATCCAACCCTCGTCTGAGGAGATCGGAATGGACGCCCATTTCTTCGGAGTGTAAATTTTGAACCCCAATCGCTTGTCTTCATGCGAATTGGCAAAACCCGGGGCGGTGGTGGCGCAAAGACTCAGCGCGACGGCGAGGGCAAGTGAGATGAATTTCATGAGAGAGGCCCAAAAAGGGCAAAGAAAAAGGTGCAATTCGACTCCTAGCAAGCGGCGAGGCTTGCCGTCTAGGAAAGAACCGGCTTAGGCACTATCTTTTTAAATAACCACGCCGATTTGGGCGGAAGATTTGTAGAATTTTTAATTATTTTCCAAATATTCGTGTGCACTTAGGTCCTTAGAAGGAAATTTTGGCTTTCAAACTGTTGCTTTAGCCGCTCTGAGGCCTCTAATTCCTCCAATTCCCACTTTCCAACTTCAAAATCAAGGCCCATTAATTGGCCAAATGCACACCTGATTCCTTCCACATCTGGCGAAAATCCCAATTCTGCGATGCGAGGTGTTTGCTCAGGGGCCTTAATCACCAAACTTCCATGGAATAGAATCCATCCGGCGCTCCGCCTGGCTGCGCTTCCGACCAATTTTCGGCGGCCTTGAACCAAATCAAGGGCCGAGGAATCCTCAAAGCACCACGGCGAACCTGGAATATCGCTGGCTAGCTTTTGTTCGGAGCGGACCTGGACATCCAATTCCGCCTGCTGATTAATCTCGTCGGCTAGGCATTGGTGCAACTCCCGCATCAAATTGGCAGGCCCCTTGTGGGGCAACAAATCCTCAGGAAAGCACAGCGAATAGGTCTGCTCCAGATGGTGCAAGATTGCTTTGCCCCCTGTGCGACGGCGCACCAGGTCAAAACCCTGGGCCTTGAATTGCTCCAGCGGCAGGTCGGCTGCAGCTTGGAAGTAACCCAAGGAAAGGGTGGGGCGTAGCCATTGGTAAAAACGCAAGGTCGGTTGTAGTCGGCAGCTCAATAAAGCTGCATCTCGCGCCATGTTGACCGCCCCGGGTAACGCCTGATCCAGCAAACATCGCGCAACCGAGTGGGCAGCGCGGACATCGGCTGGATCAGGTTTCATTTTGCTAGGCAAGAACGCCTAGTTTTCGGGGCTGTAGCGCAAAATTGGTTTCTTCACTGCCCGCGCTTCATCCACCCGCGTCACCGGCATTTTTTGCGGCGCTTGATGAAGAATTTCGTCACCCCGTTTTGCTTCTTCTGCGATTTGCAGCATCGCGTCCACAAATTCATCCAGGGTTTCGCGCGATTCGGTTTCCGTCGGCTCGACCATGATTGCTTCATTGACTACCAGCGGAAAGTAAACCGTTGGTGGGTGGATGCCCAAATCAATCAAGCGCTTGGCGACGTCAATGGTGTGTACCCCAGCGTCACGCATTTCCTTAGTCGGACGGCCGACGAATTCGTGCATGCACAAGCCGTCGAACGGTACGCGCCAGGCTTTGTTCAACTTAACCCGCAAGTAGTTGGCGTTGAGTACGGCGTTTTGAGCCACTCGTAACAAGCCTTCAGCGCCAAGGCGTCGAATGTAGGTGTAGGCGCGTAGCAGCACCAAGAAGTTGCCGTGGAATGCACGAATTCGGCCAATGGAACGCTCAGGGCGAGCCAGGTGATAGCCGTCGGCATTTTTTTCAACCACGCCTTCGGGTAGGTAAGGGGCCAGTTCAGGCGTAACGCAAATCGGACCTGCCCCAGGACCGCCACCCCCGTGTGGAGTGGAAAAGGTCTTATGCAAGTTCAAGTGCATCATGTCGACGCCAAAGTCACCAGGGCGAGTCACTCCGACGATGGCATTAAAATTGGCTCCATCCATGTAAACCTTGCCGCCGGCTTCATGCACTAAGCGGCAAATTTCGGCGATGTTGACCTCGAACAAACCCAAGGCGCTTGGGTTAGTGATCATCAAGCCAGCGGTGTCGTCCCCTAAGTTGGCCATCAAATCGTCCATGTCGGTCATGCCATCAGGGCCGGCCTTCAGGGCTTTGACTTTAAATCCGGCCAATGTGCACGATGCCGGGTTAGTGCCGTGAGCCGATTCTGGGATTAAAATAGTACGGCGCTGCGGTTGATTTTGATCTTCCAGCCAGCCGCGCAAAACCATGAGCGCGGTTAATTCGCCGTGCGCACCAGCTGCCGGATGCAAAGTCACTCCAGGCAAGCCGGTTGATTCCCCCAAATCTTGCTGCAATTCATACATGACCTGCAGCGCACCCTGCAGGTCGCATTCCGGCTGCAATGGGTGCAAGCCAGCCCAGGCCGGCTCAGAGGCGATTTTTTCATTGATCGCCGGGTTGTATTTCATCGTGCACGAGCCGAGTGGGTAGAACTCTGTCGTGATCGAAAAATTCTTTTGGCTCAAGCGCGTGAAGTGGCGCACTAGGTCGAGTTCACCCACCTCAGGCAAGGCCGGAGGCTTCTGGCGCAATTCGGACGTCGGCAAGCCAACGATGGCTGCGGAACGGTCGGCGCCAGCGGTTCTGACGCACCTGCGACCAGGGCGGGATGCTTCAAACAACAGGCTTTGTGGGCCACGGTTCATGATGCCACCTCCATTTGCAGCACTTGATTGGCGACGTCGACCAACGCGGTGATGTCTTGCGGTTGAATGCACTCGGTACAGGCGAGAGTGAAGACGCCCGCTAGGTCGTCATACCAGCGACTCATCGACAGCACTCCAGCAATGCCAGCGTCAGCTAAGCCACGCTGCAATCGTAATACGTCGCGATCTCCGCCTTCAGCCTTAAAGGCGACTTCGTTGAAAAAGGCTTGGCCCGGAAATGCCAAGCTGATTTGATCATTGCTTGTTGTCAATGCAGCGGCCAATTCCAAAGCGCGTTGGCGTGAGACACATGCGACTTCTTCCAAACCCTGTGGACCCAATGCTGCCATATGAATGCAACCACGCCAGGCGATCAATGCATTGTTTGTGCAAATATTTGAGGTCGCTTTTTCGCGTCGGATATGTTGCTCGCGAGTCGCGAAAGTCAGAGTGAAAGCGCGTTTACCTTCGGTATCTTCCGATTGTCCAACCAAGCGACCTGGCATCTTGCGCACGTACTTCATACGCGTTGCAAAGAAGCCGAAGTA
>JACNIZ010000201.1 GCA_014382805.1 Planctomycetota bacterium | reverse complement strand
AACCTAAGGAAGCTCTGATTAATTCGGGCGAGAGAGACTGCGAGTGGAAATCGTCAGATTCAAGGCGCGAATCGTGGGCTGTAGCCTCGCTACAGCCGAGATGAAGCAACGCAGATGCTGGCGGTTTACGGCGCAGGCTTGCCGATCCGAATTGATCAGAGCTTCCCTAAAATCCATTGCTCCCAACCGTGCCAGACCGTATCGTCAGAGACATGGATAAACAGCAGTACTTCATCGACATTCATTGTCATTTGTTTACTGCTGCAGATATTCCGTTATATCAGTTGGCGAAGCGATTGCACCGGAAGGCCCAACATCCGTTGCGGTTGTTTATGGCGCCGGCGGCGATTGCTTTGTTGAGCGTGAAGAAGTTTCGCGAGTTTATTCAGTTTTTTGAATCGGAGCCGAAGCAGAACGTGCTGCGGGTGACGGGGCAATTGAAGGATTCGTTGGAGCAGTTAGGGGTTGAGGCTGAGCGGGTGATCATGACGCCTTTGATTATGGATTTTGATGCAGGCGGCAAGGTGGACAAGTTGTTGCCCCAGGTAGAGCGCTTGGTGGCGGCATCAAAATATGCGGAAGGGGTGACGATTTTGCCTTTTGTTGGCATTGATCCACGCCGGTTGTTGACTACAGGGTCGATGGCAAGTGCTGGTAGTGATGGTGATCAGAGGGCGGTTAGTCCGGCTACGGTGCGCAAGCGTTGGAAGGAGTTTTTGGATGTGAACTTGGTGAAGGGGATTGGCGCACGTGGCGGTTGGGGGCAGTTGGGCAAAAAAATTAGGAGCGGGCACTTGGTCGGGGTGAAGCTTTACCCACCGTTGGGCTTTGATGTTTTGCCGCAACAAGATCTACGTTTACGCGATTGCCATTTGGAGATTTATCGGGAATTGGCCCATCGCAAGTTGCCAGTGACGGTGCACTGCCAGGAGAATAGTTTTGAATTGGCGTCCAGCCATCAAGTTGCCATGGATTTCACTAAACCTGGGAATTGGCGTCAGGTTTTGGAATTCAGCTCGCAGCTGAGTCAATTGCGTTTGAATTTTGGCCACTTCGGCGGCGATATAGGAACCAAGATGGTGGTGCCAATGCGAAACCGCGGCGAGATGGAGGACTTTGAGGATTGGGTGGCCCCCAAAAAGCCGCGCGCGAAGGGCTGGACCTATGAAATCGTTGCCATGCTCAAGCAATATCCGAATACCTATGCCGATATTTCTGCATTCGCCTTCCAGGATAAAGTCGCCGCAGCAGCATTGATGTGGCTGCTGGCCTTTGATGAAAACGGTTTTTTTGATCAGGACGGCGCTAGCAACTACAAGCTGCAGGACAAGTTGATGTGGGGCTCGGACTACCCGATGATCCTGCCAAATTTCCCCAACTACCACTCCTATTTGCGCGCTTTCCGGCAAACAATACGCCAAAATCAGCGCCGTTTCGCCAGCTTTGAGATGCCGCCTCAGTGGCGAGAGCCCGACGCCGTTCGGGTGGGTGGGCCATCGCCTTCGGGGCAGAGCGAGGTCGCACTTGGGGTGCGAAACCACGCTGCAGGCCGACGTCGCAAAGGTCGAAATAAGCAAAGTTGGCAGCCGTTGCCGTCTGCAGCGGAGCTGTTTCAGAAATTGACTTGCGAGAACCCGCGCCGGTTTCTGTTTGAATAGCCCAAGACGGGCGGGGCTTGGTAAAATCTCGCCGTCATGTCGAATCACTCTACCAGCGGTGAGCATCGTGCTGCCGCCCAGGCGCTCGGACTTAAGGTCCCGGCGTATTTACATCTTCGCCAGGCTTACATCGACGGCGAAGCTCCCATCTGGCTGCGGTCCTCGGATCCGCAATTGGCCGGTCTATTCCAAGAGGATGCGTTTGCCTTCGAGTTACTTTGGGAGCGCATCGGTATGCAGCTGGGATTGGAGCGGCGTCAGGCGAACTTGCTGCGTTCATTGGAGAAGCTGGATCGCAACGATTTGGTCGTAGCCGTTTCCCAGGCCACAGATGAGGGCGAGCTAGAGGATTATTCCTTCGCCATTGAGCCGAGTGCAGCACCGGAGGGATCGGAAGACCCCGCAGATGAAAAATTGCAGGAGTACCTGCAAACCTTGCGCGGTTGCCACGCCACAGCTTCCGATTTGCGTGCAGCTTTCCGTGAGGTAGGCGTCATCAAGGTTAGTGCCAATGGTAAGGACGGAGTAGAGCTCGGTCCATTTCAAGCTTTGGTTGATCTGAAGACCGAAGTCAAGGTTTTGCCTCCGGCCAAATATTTGCAAATTCGTCGCGGCGAGCGCGCCCATGCCATCGCTGCCGAATTTGAGTTGCCGTTGGGCGAAATGAAAAAGGTTTTTGAACGAACCACTTTTCCGCCTCAAGAGCGTGAACGTTATTTCAACTTGTTCCAGAAATTCGTTCAAGAGGAGCGTCTGCCTAGGTTGCATCAGGAGGCACGCGCCAAGTTGAAACGTACGGCTGAAACCGCTGCATTGCGCAATGCCTGGGAGCAACTTGAGTTTTCCATTAATCGCGGCCGTCACACCGGAGTAGTTTTGGGCGTTCTTGCGGTGCGCGGCGGCAAGGTTCAGTTGTCGTTAATCAACCCGGAGGGTGAGTTCTTGCGTGCCGCATTGCTGGCTCCCAAGTCCGATTCCTTCGCTGCCGATTTGCGCAAGTACCTCGGCGACGACATCCCCAGCTTGTTGGCCTACCAAGGCGATACTTCCTCGCGCAACTTGGCTCAGAAACTGATCAAGATGCTAAAGGCAAAGGATGTAAAGCCTACCAAGAAGGTGAACAAGGCAGCCGCGGTTGATGCTACCGCTAACGCTGCTCCAAGCGGTGCTGAAGACACGCAGGTGAGCGCGCCGCCGTCCAGCGATGCGCCTATCAGCGTCGCGCCAGCGACCGTCGAACCTGCAAGCGACACACCGCCAAGCGACCCACCGCCAAGCGATGAACCCGCTGCTGAGGCACCCGCTGCTGAGACACCTCAAGCTAAAACACCTCCAGCTAAGGATCCGGCGGTCGCGGCCAACGCTGCTGCTTCGGCAAAGCCTGCTGAGCAAGCGGAAGGCAAAGGCTATGGCAAACGTGCGGCCAAAGCGCGCATGGCCCATGTGCCTATTTCGGTCGCTCGCACCCTGCAACGCGAAGTTGCGCGCCGTGGTGCGGAGACTTTGCTCAGCCACGATGAGCGTCTGGCGTATTTGCTGGCCCGTTTCGCTTGGGAGCCACGTGCGGCTGCTTTGCACACTCCCCACGTGGTTCGTGCTTTCATTTCCTTCCGCGGCGAAATTAACCACCGCCGGTTGGAGGATTTTGAAGTCACCTTCCTGCGCTCTTTGCTGCTGGAAAAAGGCATCGAATTGAACACTGCGCCAGTGGACGTGTTGCGCATGGTGCCTGGTGTGGACGCAGAGGGTGTCGTTATCGAGCGTTCTACCGGCGATTTCCGCAGCTTGGCGGATTACGCAGACCGCATGGGCGTGGTGGATCGGGATTTCCGCGCTGCGGCTTGTCTACTGCGCGTCGCAAAGGGCGAAGAAATCCTCGACTCGCGCCGTCTGCACCCGGTTTACTATGGCTTGATCACCAGGCTAGTGGAGCAAAACGACTTGAAGGTATCCGAGTTGCTGCGCAAGCCAGGCAAGATTGGCAGCATGGAGTGGGACTCTGTATTGCAAGAATTTGGTTGGCGTAAAGCAGTCATGTTCTTGGTCCGCGATAGCATCGAGCGCGGCCAACGCCGACGGCGCCCGTTTGTGCCGCGCAGTAACCGGGCGGTGCACTTGGACGCGCTAGAAGTTGGCAGTGTGGTCAATGGCAAAGTTACCGCGTTGACGGCCTATGGTGCTTTTGTTGACATTGGCGCAAGCACCGAAGGATTGGTCCACATTAGTGAAATGGCGGATAGCTTCGTAAAAGACCCAGCCACCGTGCTTCAGCCCGGTCAAGAAGTGGAAGCCCGCGTGCTTTCCATCGACATTGAGAAGCAGCGCTTCCGCTTGTCATTGCGCAGCGAAGGCGAGGCCGTGGAAGAAGACCACTCACCTTCCTACGTGCGCAGTACCCGACCCAAAGGTGGCGGTGGCGGTGGACGTCATGGTGGCGCCGGCGGTCGCGGCGGTGGCCGTGATCGTCAAGACGGAGGTGGACGTCGTCATAAGGGCGAAAAGTTGCCACCAGACCCACGCCGGGAAAAGAAGGAAGAGATCGATCCAACCAACCCGTTTTTCGTCTTCTTTAATTCAGACGACAAATAGCCAGGTCGAACTGGTTTAGCGAAACCCCCTTTTTCGGCAATCTTACGCCGCAGAAGGGGGTTCTTTTTTGGGCGCAGGGCAGCGTTTTATCGATTGCGTCGCAGGATCGACTTGGGCACACCGGCTGGAATTTGCCCTTCGACCTCAGCCAGCCAGCGTTTGCCGTCGACGCCATAGCCTTTGGTCCCAACTAATTCTGGAACCGCATGCGCCCACCAATTATTAAATAAATCCATACTGCGCTCGCGACTTTGTTTGGCTGCCAGGGAAGCCAGCGAAACCGGCAAGAAGGTGGCATCGGCTTTTTCAGAAAAGCGAATTTGCACTTCGCGATCGGGGTACTGCAAGGTGTATGTCGAGCCGCCCAACGTCTCACCGTGGCGTACGATTTTTTGCGGTTGCAACGCGGTCTGCAACTTCGGCGCATAATGCAGCCGTCCGCCTTGGCGGTCTAATTCTATCCTTAGTGGCGAGTGGCCAGTGCGCGAAAGTAAATGGCGTACTACTTCCATCGACAACTGGAATAAGGTCTCACCCTTGTTTTGAGTTTTCTGAATCCATTGATTCCATTCGCCAGCTGGAACTATCCGCGCGCCAAAATCGTCGAGCGAAAGTCCGCTGGAATGCAAGCTTCTTTGCAGGGTCAAAACGTCGAGCTGGACCCGCTCTGCGCTGACCGACGGGCAAAACGGCACGTTTAAATCCTTCAACCACGGACTGCGATCAAACCAGATTGACGGCCCGGCGGGGGAGCATCTGGCCCACGATTGAAAGTCACTCTGGTGTGGTTGAATGAGCTCCCTGAAAGCGGCAACGCTGCGCTCCAAACGAGTGCGTCCATGCGGTCCACTGTGGACTTTTTTGGAATCATCCACGCGCAAACGGCGATCATTACGAATCGGTTTGCGGGTAACGGAATTACTCAGCTCTTGCCAAAAATCGATCTCTAGCGACGGAACTCGGAACAAGCTATAGCCCACCGAAAACGGACCGACAAACGGGCCGTAACCGGCTTCGTCAACGCCGGCGAAAAAGACCATTAAGACTGGGTGAGCAGTGGCTCTGCCTTGGATTTCAGGCGCAGATATACAGCTACCACGATCACAAAGGTGAGCGCCGCAACCATTTGCGAAGTCGAGATCAGTAGTTCAGCTTGCACTCCTTCCACGCCGCGGCGGAGGAGGTCGCGATAGCCAACATAGTCCACGATGTGGCCAGATTGGTTCGCCACTCCAAGTTCATGCAACCGATTGCCGACGTCTTCTGGGCTCAAGCCACTTTTGAAAATGCCGCCACGTGCTTGAGCGTCGCCACGGAAAACCTCGACGATCGAACGCAGTACGGCATAGCCAGCCATCATGACGCACATGACTTGACCATGGAATTTTTTACGGCGCAGCATCCACATACCCAATGCAAACAGCAGAAACGCTTTCAGCGACATATAGAGTTGCGTCGGATGTAGCGCAACTTCGGTCAAATAGGGAGGGAATGCGGAGCCCTGTTTGAGCGGACTTGGGAAGGTCACTGCCCACCATGGAACGGAGCCGTCGGCGTTGAGGGCTACGGGCTTGCCAAAGTCATCGCCGACAGCAAGGCAGCCCCAGCGGCCTACCATTTGCCCAAGGAACGCAGCGGGCAGCACATAATCTGCCGTTTGCAGCGGATTCATTTGCAATTTCCGAGTCTTCCTTAGGCCTAAAACCAGAGCTAAGATGAGTCCGCCGTACATGACGAGGCCGCCTTCCCATATCTTTAAGATGGAAATGGGGTCGGCCATAAAAACGTCGAGATTGACGAGTACGTAGGCGATGCGGGCGCCAATTAGCACACCCAGCAGCACTGTCCAACTTAGGTCCGGGATGCGCTCAGCGTCCTTTTCCGGATCGCTGCCATAAGTACGCGAAAGGCGGCTCGCAAGTTGCACACCGACGAGAAAGCCCATCGCTACAAAGAAGCCAAAGCTTCGTAGCGGGACTCCGAATACCCTGAAAATTTCCGGCCACACCGCCGCATTTTAACCGTGCCCGAACCTAGTTCCCCCAATAGTCCGCAAGCAAACATTTCGCCCGCATCTCCAGCGCAGCTAACGCCGGTGAAGGTGTATTTCGAAGGTCGCTATCGCAAACTCAGCCGCGATCTGCCGCAGACTTTGTTTTATTGTCCTGAGTGCCGCGGCAAGGGCTGCGACCGCTGCGAAGGATTCGGCAAGTTAACTCGGGATTCGGTGCAAGAGTTGATTGCATGGGTGGCTATGCCGCGTTTTAAAGGGCGTCGCAATAAGTTTCATGGTGCCGGGCGTGAGGACCTGGACGTGCGCATGCTTGGAGAGGGTCGGCCATTTGTAATGGAGATTCTCAAGGCCAAGCGGCCGCAGGTAGATTTGGAAGACCTCGCTGCCGAAATCAATCGCCGCAACGAAGGCCGTTTGGAAATTACCGATCTACGCTATACCAATCGCAAACGAGTGGTTGAATTGAAAGAAATGAAAGCGGCAAAGGACTATCGCGCTTTGGTGCGTCTTGGAGGTGCAACCGAGCACCGCGCGCAGATCACTCCAGTGGATCCAGCCGCCGTCGAAGCAAAACTGGCCGAATTGTTCAAGCAGGGCAAATGCGAAATCATCCAATCCACGCCCGCTCGCGTGGCCCATCGGCGGGCAGCTTTAGACCGGGAGCGCTGGGTCCAAATTTTGGAATACGCTCAAGCTGACGCTGGTCCAAATGGGGAAACCCAATGGCATATCACGCTGCGCTCCCAACACGGAACCTATATCAAAGAAGCAATTTCTTCGGATGAAGGTCGGACTCGGCCATCTATTGCCGAATGGTTTGGCGTTCCTGCCCAGTGCGTGGAGCTGGATGTGGTCGGAATCCTGCCGGACGAAGGTTAAAACGGCATTCCCAGGATGGTGGCTTCGGCGATTAAGGCGCCGTCGCTGCGAATGACTTGGCCGTTCCATTTGATGTAGCCGCGTTTGGGGTTGACGCGTTGCAAGATGCCGGCGATCCATAGATCTTCGCCCGGTCCAGCCGCACCGCGGAAACGTACCGATTCCACGCCAGCGAAGCCGATCCAATCGTGGTACTCCTTCATGCCAAATCTGGCAAAGCCCTGCACCACACCGACCTGAGCCATGGCTTCCACCATCAATACTCCGGGCAGGATGGGGCGACCGGGAATATGTCCGCGTTCCCAAAACTCGGTGTCTTGAGCCTTACGATAGCCAACCACCAATTTCTTTTCGTCATCCCAATGCAGGATGGAATGAAATTGGGTGAATTCGAAACGGTGGGGAATCAGGTTTTGAATCCCTTCGAGGTCGAGGACGACCTGGTCAGCTGGGAAATCTTTAGGGTCGATTAACGCAGTACTCATGGCATGTAAACCGAAATCGGCCGACCTGGGGCAGCACCAAATTTCGATTCTAGGGGGATGGGGGAGACGTTCGTGGGGCCGCAACTTTGTGCAGTCCAATGAAACGGAAGACCGCGACTATAGCGACGAGCTTGATACAGTTCGAAATATTAAACGCCCACCAGATACCTTTAGGTCCCCATACCAGATGATGAGCTAGTAACCAAGCCATCGGAACCCGGATTGCGAGGCCGCTGATGGTCGTGATCGACATCAAAAAAGTGCGCCCCGCACCTGCAAGGGCTTGCTGCAATACCGAATCTGTCGCCGTTAGCATCTGGGTCCAGCCCACTACCCAAAGGTAAAGGGCGGCGGCGGCCATGACCTCGGGGCTTTCCGTGTACATGCCGACTAGGCGCTCCGGGATCCAAAGAAACAACACTGTGGCTATGCCGGCAATCAACAACGACATACTTAGGCAAGCCTTGACCGCTTCGTTGGCGCCGACGTAATCCTTGGCACCCAAACGGCGGCCGACTAGGGAAGAGCAGGCGATTGCCGGGCCCATATATCCGCAATAGCTCACTGCTTCCAAGCCATTAAAAGCGACGCCTATGCCTGCTTGCACATCGCGTCCGAAAGGGGCGACGCTAGTTTTGAGTACCGCAATAAAGGACAGCGAGTAGGCGGCGTTGCTGAAGCTGACCGGCATTCCAATTTGCAGCACACGTTTCAGCTCTGGCCAATGGAAAATCGGCCGCAGAGGCTTCATTCCATAATGTTTGGCCAATAACATCAGTCCCAGAGCGCCGCATAGACCGCGCGAAATGCAGGTCGCCACGCCGGCGCCGGCGATGCCCATTTCTGGGAATCCGGCATATCCGAAAATCAACAGCGGGTTGAGAACGAAGTTAAGAACTACCGACAGTCCGGCCAAAACCATCGGCGTGAAGGTATTGCCGAGGCCCAAAAAAACTCCGTCGGTAAACGGTTTCAGGGCCAGGAATGGTAAGCCGGCATAAATGGCGCGCAGATAGGCCACAGCCAAGTCGTGGACCTCGCCTGATGCACCGAGCATGGTGGCGGCGTATGGGGTGGTGACCCAACCAATGACTCCAATCGTCACGAACCACAAAAAACCCACCGGCACCATGGTTTGGAAAACTTTGTCGCGGGCGCTTTGATCCCCGCTGCCGGTGTGACGCGCGATCCGGGCCAAAGTGCCCGCTTGAACCAAAACGATCAGTGCAAAATTAAAAATAAGCTGGAACGAGGTCACTCCAAACGCGGCTTGGGCGTCGGGTCCGAGCGGGGCGATCCAAAATTGATCGTTGACTCGATAGCCAGCGTGCAACAGCAGCGACAAGGTCGCTGGGAGCGATAGGCGGACAGCTTCCTGCCAAGTGCTGCGCTTGGGGGACAAGCTGGACGTAGGGCTCACGCGAGATCCTGCTAGATAGGCAACACAGTCACGCGCAACGGAGCATCTTGATTGGCCGTGACCTCAAACCGACGCGTAGTCCTTTTGTAAAGACTGGGTTTGAGGAAGGTGAAGTCATATAAGCCAGGAGGGAGGGCGGGGAAGCTAGCGGTGCCGTCGGCTAGGGTTTGCTTGAAAGTGGTGTGGCCGGGTTGACCATCCGGGTCGACGCGCATGGCTTGCACGCGGATGTCTGCAATCGGAAGTTGGGTCAATTCATCAATAGCGGTGATGGTGGCCGAACCTAGCGCGGGAATAGTCAGGTCGGCCCAGGCCTCGTCGCCGATGAGTTGGGTTTCTACCATCGGACCTATGGCGCTACGCAGCTCGCCGGCAAATACCCAATACTTGCCTTCCGGCAGTCCGGAAAGTCGATAGCGGCCTTCTTCGTCAGTGGTTGCGGTAGCACGCGTGACAGTGAAGCCTGGGATAGCCTCCACTGGCCGCGCGCTGACAGGAACCCTTGCAACGGCAGCGCCTGTGGCGTCAATCACCCGGCCGCGAATGCTGCGCGAGGGAACCAGATTCAGAACCTGGCGCGGCGCCGCAGCAATTTCGGAAACGGATAAGGGGACTTCGGTGGCTTGAAAGCCGCGTGGAGCGGCGCGCACCAACCAAGAACCGAATTGCACATCGTCAAAGCGCACGTGGCGGCCACCCGATTTAGTCCACAGGTGGCGTTTTTGAGCTGGATTGCTGCCCTGCGGGATGAGCTCAATTTTTACCGTTTCCGGAATCGTGGCCCAGGCAGGGATGGCGAGCAGGACCGTTACCGTGGCTTGGACCAGCGGAGAATTCCGACGTACGGGCCCGCGGACTGGTTGAGAATCGAGGTCGGCGAGGCCGACTGGGGCAGAATTTGCCTGATTCGTAGGGTCGGACGTGCCGTCGCCGATGGGGGCGGTGGAATCGGGCCATAGGATCCATGCGCTGACTGCAATAAGTAACGCCAGCCCGACCAAAAGAATGGTGGGGCTGGCGCCAGTGAGCTTGGACCGTTGAGGCATTGCCGTCATTCTACGGCATAGCGCTGGACGGCAAGCTAGGGAACCAGGTTCCTGCTTAGTTTAAGCGAAGTTTGACACTTCAGGATCAGTCGCCGACGTAGCCGAGCTGGGCCATCGCGGCTTTGTCACCTGCGCGGGCAAATGCAATGCCTTTGCCTACCTTCTCAGGATCAAAAACGACCATTTCGTCCTCGTCCAAGACTTCGGTGGCGAGATCGAGTAGGTTTTGAGCAACGTTGGCCTGCATTTGGTTGATGCACCAGTTGGTGAGCGCACTTAGATTCTCGCCGTTCATTTCGGCTTCCAAATCAGCCTTCATCATTGCCAAAAGGCTTTGGGCTGCTGCGGAATCATTGTTTTTCACATGTGCTTGAAAAAGCAACGATGAGATTTTCATCTTTGCGCCTGGAGCAGAAGTATTGTCCAGCGCGTATTGGAATCCAGCTATCGCGGAGCCGAAATCATCGCTATTCATCGCCGAATTGGCATGGTCGATGGCAGAAGAAGCGTCGGTAAATGTGGCCGGAGTAGGCTCATCAGAGCCACAGGAAGCCAGCGACAGGAGCACGAAGGCAAGTAGGGAAGTGAATTTCAGCATGTTCAAGAGTGGTCAGACTCAGGTCGGTGGGAATTCTACCTTGCTAATGCGTGGGCTGCAGCCAGCGTTTCATTAAGTTTGACGAACGGATGCCCGATAGGAGTGCAATCGGTGGAGTAAAGCGCATCCATTCGGCCAACAAAATTGCCGAAGGCTCCATACGGTCATCCGATTGGAGTGCGAATTGCACCCTAAAAAGTTACCCACCTGTAGCCTAATCGGTGTATACTCTGCCGCTTAAACCGTCACGGACCATGCAAAAAGAAAGCAAAGTAACCGTCAAGATCCCGCGACCGCTTTACCGGCGGATTCAGCAGGTGATTGATAACAGTGGCTTCTCTTCGCCAACCGGTTTTATTGTTTTTGTGCTCCGTGACCTGATGGGAGAGGTCGAAACCAAGGCCGATCCCAACGAATTCACTCCTGAGGAACTCAGCGCAGTCAAGCAAAAGCTCAAGAATTTGGGCTACCTGTAAGCTTCAGTCCTCTCCAATAAAAACGTCTAAAAGACAACTAGGTAATACCTTAGAACGATGTACGCTCCTCACGGTGGAACTCTGATTAACCGGCTGGTCACAGGCGCCGAGCGCGATGCTCTGCTCGCAAAAGCTGCCAACCTTCCTGCTATCACCCTCAACTCGCGTGAAATGAGTGATCTGGAAATGATCGCAGTTGGCGCGATGAGTCCGCTTTGCGGTTTCATGGGTCAAGCTGACTACGACAACGTGGTCGCCAACATGCGTTTGGCCGACAATACGCCGTGGCCGCTGCCGATCGTTCTAGCTACCAAAGGCGACGACGCTGCTCCAGCCGCCGGTTCCGAAATCGCCCTCAAGGGCGAGTGTGGCACCATTTACGGTGTCATGACGGTTTCGGACGCATGGCAGCCTGACCGTGAAAACGAGTTGGACCAGTGCTTCAGTGGTACTGGCGCCAAAGCCGACCACGATCACCCAGCTTGGGGCTACCTCAGCACTTTGGGTACTTCCTACGTCGGTGGTGAAATCACTGTCGCTAATTTGCCTAGCCACGAGAAGCACAACGAGTTCCGCTTCACTCCAGAGCAGACCCGCGCAGCTTTCGCTGAGAAGGGCTGGAACACCATTGTTGCTTTCCAGACTCGCAACCCAATCCACCGCGCCCACGAGTACCTGACCAAGGTCGCTCTGGAGCAAACCGATGGTCTTTTGGTCCACCCGCTCGTCGGCGATACCAAGTCCGACGACATTCCTTCCGACACTCGGATGGAGTGCTACAAGGTACTGCTTACCAAGTACTACCCAATGGACCGCACCATGCTGGGTGTCTACCCACAAGCCATGCGTTACGGTGGTCCTCGTGAAGCCATCTTGCACGCGGTTTGCCGTCAGAACTATGGCTGCACCCATATCATCATTGGCCGCGACCACGCTGGCGTAGGGAGCTACTACGGCACCTTCGATGCGCAGTCCATCTTCGATCAGTACGGCGAAGGCGAGTTGAAGATCAACACCTTGTTGTTCGAGCACGCGTTTTACTGCAAGTTGACCGGCGGCATGGCTTCCACCAAGTCCAGCCCGGCTAAGAACGAGGATAAGATTTTCCTCAGTGGTACCAAGGTACGCGAGATGTTGACCAACGGCGAACGTCCGCCGGTTGAGTTCTCCCGTCCTGAAGTCGCAGACATTTTGATTGCGGCCTACGCCAAAGCAGAAACGGCGAACGCCTAATTTCCTGTCCGAGTCTAGAGAGTAAGAGTAAAGCGAAGGAGTACGTCCATGTTTGGTCTGTTCGGTAAAAAGAGAGAGCAAAACCACCTGTTGGTGATCACCCTCGATTCCTGTCGTTGGGATAGCTTCATGGCTGCAAAGCCAGAAAACATCGCCAAATTGGTGGGCGGGCTAGAAAACGTCGAGAGACGTTTTAGCTACGCCTCATGGACGGCTCCGTCGCATTACAACTTGCTGACTGGGTTGGTGCCACACACCAGCCCGCCAGAGGTTTACGCCTCTGAGTACTACAAGCACGATCTGTACAAGTTCACCGATCGCCTTGGTGTGGATGAAGCTGGCTTTGAAGCCATGATTCCGCACCTGTGGTTGCCGAAGTACTTAAAAAATAAGGGCTACGAAACTCACGCGTTGGTTTCGTTGCCGGTGTTGAACCCTGCCACCGGGATCAACAAAGATTTTGACACCTTCAAGCTGATGCCGAAGCACAACGACATGTTGTCGATGCTCGACGAGATTGAAGTACACACTAAGCGCGAGTCCAAAGGTATCAAGGGCAACAAGCCGCAGTTCTACCTGATGAACGTCGGCGAAACCCACTACCCATACGGGTTGCCCGATGAGGACAAAAACGATCTGCCGCACATTTCTGGCGTCAACGGAATTTTCCGCAAGCTAGATGGCCAGATTGACGATGGGGGTAACCTGGTTTCGGATAACGAATCGGGCGCCTTCATGGATATGGACATGATTGAGAAGTGCCGTACGCGCCAAATCGAAACTGTCCGCTACCTCGATCAAGAGGTCTTTCCACGCTTTTACGACATGCTGCCAAAGGATACCTGGGTCATCGTGACCGCAGACCACGGCGAATTGTTCGGCGAAGCTGGTTACTTCGGCCACGGGCCGATCATGCACGAAAAGTGCTTCGAAGTGCCTTTCCTCGAAGGAAAGCTCAAATAACTCCCTGATGGCCTAACAGCCAACTCCTACGACCATGACCAACAAAAAAGGTTTCTGTCTCTGGTTCACCGGCCTGTCTGGATCCGGTAAGTCCACTCTGTCCCGTATGCTCGAGCCGGAACTGCGTAAGCGCGGTTGCAACGTCGAGATTCTCGACGGTGACGAAGTTCGCGAGAACCTCTCCAAAGGCCTCGGCTTCTCCAAGGAAGACCGCGATACCAACATTCGCCGCATCGGCTACGTCGCCAAGCTGCTGGCTCGCAATGGTGCCATCGTTATGACGGCCGCCATTTCGCCTTACGCTGAAGTCCGTCGTCAGTGCCGTGGCATGATCAGCAACTTCGTGGAAGTTTACGCTGATTGCTCGGTGGAAGAGCTGACTCGTCGCGACGTCAAAGGCTTGTACGCAAAAGCTTTGTCTGGAGAGATCAAGAACTTCACCGGAATTTCCGATCCATATGAAGTTCCTGAGAACGCGGAAGTCACCGTGAACTCCGAAACTCAGTCTGCTGAGGAAAGTGTGAAGATCATTCTCGATTACCTCGAGGCAAATGATCTGATTCCGACTGCGGCTACCGCAAACGCATAGAATCTACCCGGGGAGGGACTATAGTCTCTCCCCGAACCTTTCCTTCCGGGGTTTTGTCCCATTCGGACACCGATGAGTCGCACACGCAACCGCCTTTTCGCCTTCGCAACCATTGCGGCTATTTTTGCCGCCTCCCAGCCGGCCCAGGCTTACATAGGCCCCGGGGCCGGATTCGCCTTTCTGTCGGGTGGATTGGTACTGGTGGGTGCATTGTTTCTGGCCGTTGCAATTGTCGCCGCTTATCCAGTTAAGCTCCTGCTCCGTGCCGTTAGCGGCAAAGGGCGAATTAAAGGTGAAACCAAGCGTTTGGTGATCATCGGCTTCGATGGCATGGATCCACAGTTGGCGCAGCGTTTCATGGAAGAAGGGCGCATGCCCAACATGAAAAAGGTAGCGGAAGAAGGCGTTTTTTCGCCGCTGAACACATCGTATCCCTCGATGTCGCCGGTGGCGTGGTCGTCCTTCACCACCGGAGTCGACGCTTCCCGCCACAACATTTTTGACTTCATTACCCGCGACCCTTGCACCTATTTACCGGTGTTGTCGTCGTCGGAAATAACTGCTGGCGAAAAAGCGCTGCTGAAGATTGGCAAGAAGGAATTCTTCAAGCGTCCTACTGGCGGTATACGCTTGCTGCGTAAAGGCAAGCCGTGGTGGACTTTTTTGGGTGAGAAGAAAATCTTCTCGAACATCATTCGTGTACCGATCACTTTCCCTCCGGAAAAATTTCACGGCGCGAGTTTGTCAGGCATGTGCGTGCCTGATTTGAAGGGCACTCAAGGCTCTTTCACTTTCTGGACTTCCAACGCTGCTCAAGCTGGCCCCGAGGCCGGCGGTGACGTGTTGATGGTAGGCCGCGACGGCAATACCCTGCGCTGCCCAATCACGGGTCCTGCTGACCCCGGTGGATCTAAGCCGGAACCGATGCGCATCCCAATGAAGGTCGAGGTGCTGGAAGACGACAAGCGCATTCGCTTGAGCATCGGTACGAAAGGGGAAGAGCAAATCGTAGAGCTTGGCATGAAGGAATACAGCGATTGGATTACGCTGGAATTCAAGTCCAAGCACTCGAAGGCTAAAGCTTCCGGTATCGCCCGCTTTTATTGCATGGGTACCAAGCCTGAATTCGGTTTGTACATGACGCCGATTCAGATCGACCCGTCCAACCCGGCGATGCCGATCTCGCATCCAACGGTGTACTCGATTTACTTGGCTAAGAAGCTAGGTCCGTTCGCTACTTTGGGTTTGGCTGAGGACACCTGGGCGCTGAACGAGCGCGTGATTGATGAAGAAGCGTTCTGGAAACAGTCGCTGAACATCTGGCAAGAACGTCGCCTGCAGTTGTTTGATGCCTTGAAGACTACGCGTAAAGGATCCGTCGTCTGTGTTTTTGACGGCACCGACCGAGTGTCACATATGTTCCACCGTTATTTGGATCCGACGCACCCAGCTAACGAGGGCAAAGATACGGAGTGGGGCAAGGACAAGGTTGCTGAGATTTACGGCATCGCCGACGACTTGATCGCCGAAGTGCGGGCGAAACTGGATCCGAAACGCGACCGCTTGTTCATCATTTCCGACCACGGTTTCTGCCAGTTCAAGCGCGGCGTCAACCTCAATGCTTGGCTGCGCGATCATGGCTTCCTGGTGTTGAAAGACACCGCGCCGGTCGACGAAAAAACCGGCAAGCAGATTTCGCGCGACTGGATGGTCGACGTCGACTGGAAAAAAACCAAAGCTTTTTCGATGGGCTTGACTGGTTTGTTCATCAACCGCAAAGCGCGCGAACGTGACGGCATCGTCGAAGAGGGCGCAGAGCTGTTTGAGGTCAAGCGTCAGATCAAAGAAGGCTTGATGAAACTGGAAGATCCAACCACTGGCAAATTAGTTTTCCGCGACGTCTTTGACGCCGACGAAATCTTTACCGGGCCATACGTGTTTGAAGCACCTGACCTGTTCGCAGGCTACGTGCGCGGTTACCGTAACTCGTGGAACTGTGCTACCGGATCCTGCCCACCAGAAGTGTTTTCGGATAACACCAAGTCTTGGTCTGGCGACCACTGCATCGATCCCCGTGAAGTACCGGGCGTGATGTTCTGTGATAGGCCGATTAACACTGACAATCCGAACTTGATGGACCTGGCGCCGACCGCGCTACGTCTGTTTGGCCTGAAAATCCCGCCATACATGCAAGGCCAAGCCTTGTTCGGCGACCGCAAGCCAGATCCAGAACCTAAATTGGCCGATCGCGCCAACGCTGAACCTTCATCTCCCGCCACTGCCGACGCCAAGGAAGAGGTTGCATAATGCGTTTTTCAATCCTTTCCTTACTTTTTGGTGCAGCGCTGCTTGGCAGCTGTGGAGATAGCGCAAAGACCTCCGAAACACGCATGGTTGTCTTCGGGGTTGACGGCTTGGATCCAGAATTGCTGCAAGAGCGGATCGATCGTGGGATTTTGCCGAACTTCGCCCAATTGGTCGCAAATGGCACTTTCCAGCCATTGCAGACCTCTTGGCCGCCGCAGTCACCCGTAGCTTGGTCCAACTTCATTACGGGAAGCAATCCTGGCCAACATGGTCTGTACGATTTCATTCACGCCGACAGACATAACTATGGCGTGTTGAATTCTATGGCAATCTCCGAACCGGTTGATCTGGAAATCAGCTTGGGCGGATACAAGATTCCGTTGCTCGGAGGTGATCAATCGCTGACCCGCGCGGTGCCAGCATTTTGGGAAGTCATGTCGGACGCAGGCGTGCCGGTCTACGTGCATCGGATGCCGGCCAATTACCCGATGGCGGATACTACCGCCGTCACCTTCCCGGACATGGGGGCACCTGATTTGGCTGGCGCTGCTTCGGGCAAGGCATTCTTGTGGAGTGAAGACCCCGCTCGCGTCGACAAAGATAGTGACTCCTACTACATCCGCAATGTGGCGGTGAACCGCTTAGGCTTGGAAATGTCTGGCGGCAAGGGCATCGTCAAAATTCCGTTGACCATTTATGGACCGGAAGACACTGCCAAGGATTTGGATAGCGAGCACGATCAGGTTTCGGATTTGGATCGCCAACGTCGCGTCGCCGAAACTGCTGGCAATACTTCCGAAGTCAATCGCATCGGCGACGACATCGCCGCGTTGAACCGCACCATTCGGGATGAGATGGAAATCTCGACCGCGTTTGACGCCTACCTTGACTACACCGGCTCCAAGCCCTACTTGACGGTCGAAATTGGCGACGCTTACGGCATGGCAGGCGTCGGCGAATGGACAGATTGGGTGGCGGTTGAATTTGAAGTTTTGGGCGGCATGATGAACTTGAGCGGCTACACCCGTTTCCTGCTCAAGTCGGCCCAGCCATTTGAACTTTACGCCGCGCCGATTCAAGTTGATCCATGGAACCAGGCGATGCCGGTCAGCACGCCGGAAGAAGCCGCCACCGAAATGGCCGACGTCATCGGACCTTATTACACCCAGGGATTCCCCGACGCGTATAAGGCTTACAAAGCTGGACTGCTGGACACCGGCGATTTTGTATCGCAATCTGACACCGTGTTCGACGAACGCGGCCTGATGTTGGATTACGCAATGGATCAGGTCAAGGACAGCGGCGGCTTGCTGTTCTTTTACACTGGTTCATTGGACTTGCGTTCCCACATGCTATGGTGGGCGCAAGACGCCAAGCACCCGCACCAGGAGGGGCCAGGCAGCATTGAAGACCAGCTTTACCCACAGTACTCGCAGCAAATCGATCGCATTTACAAGCAGGTCGATGACATGTTGGGCAGGGTAATCGAGCGCATTGAACAAATGGAAACTGATGGCTCTCGCATAGAGCTGATCGTAATGTCGGACCATGGTTTTGCGCCATTTCGCCGGCGCATAAATACCAACGACTGGTTGCTGAAAGAAGGTTACTTAGTGCTTAAGAAAGGGGAAAGCTCGGGCAGCATTGCCGCGCATGGCAGCTTGGATAACGGCGAAATCGATTGGGATAGTTCCATCGTCGATTGGAGCAAAACCAAGGCTTATGCAGTTGGTTTTAACGGCATCATATTAAACCGAAAGGATCGCGAAGCCAGGGGCATCGTCAGCATCGAGGAAGCCAATCCTATGCTCGACGAGATCCGCGACAAATTGCTTTCCCTGCGGGATGAAGATGGCACCCAGGTGCTGACCCGTGTGCTCAAGGCTAGCGAGGTGTACTCTGGCAACATGCTGGGCAGCGCACCAGACTTGCAACTTGGCTTCAATGTAGGCTACGGCGGGTCCGACCCTGCAGCGGTTGGCGAAATTACTGGTGGACCCATTCTTGAGGACAACGATAGTCGATGGTCCGGCTCACACCTGATGGATCCTGAATTGGTACGCGGAACCATTATCGTTCGTAGCGGTGCCACACTTTCCAAGGATCCAGCGCTTGAGGACATCACCGCAACGCTCTACAGTCAGTTCGGCGTTGCCCCGCCGAAGGAAATGGACGGCAAATCCCTGTTCTAGTCCCGCCCATCAACCCACTTCAACCCGGAGAACAAAATGTTTGGAGGCCCTAAGGTCAAAATTAATAAGGACATCCTCGAGCGCGCCAAAAAGGTTGCCGAGGTTGCCGGTTACTCTTCCGTCGAAGAGTTTGTCGAGCACGTGCTCGAAAAAGAACTGAAGGAAATCGAAAGCGCAGGCAGCTCCGACGCCGATATTACGGAATCGTTGCGCGGCCTCGGTTACATCAGCTAAGCAAATGATCGGAACTCTCATCGTCATAGCCATCTGTGCTGGCCTAGCCGGCGTTGGCTACTTTGCGCCTGCAATCCTGAATTCGGTGTTCAACTTGTTGGACATGGGTTTGGGTTGGATGGGGCCATTTTTGATGGTCACATTAGTGAGCGCCTTGACTGGCGTGCTTTTCATCTTGGCGTTCCCTCACGTGTCCGCCCAGGGATGGATCGTGGCGGTGAAAGACCGAATTAAATACAACCTGCTTGGCATTCGCATCTTCCAAGATGACATGCCGACGGTAGGGAAGGGCGTGGTCGGTTCCATGGGCTGGAATCTCGGCTATATCAGCTTGAACATCCTGCCAATGATCGTGTTGGCAGCGCCGTTCATGGTGATTTGGTTCCAGCTGAATGCGCTGTATGCCTATAAACCGGCGGAGGTCGGGCAAGAGCTTCAAGTCGTCGCCGAATTCCGTGAAGGCATTCAGGCATACGAGGTCGAGGTTGCGGTCCCTGCCGGTTTGGAATTGATCCAACGCGGAAATACCCGCAACAAGGTGGTGCTAAACGTTCGCGCTACCAACGATGGCACTCAGGATTTGGTGTTTAAGCACCAAGGCCAGGAAGTGAACAAATTGGTGGAAGTTGGCACCGATACGCGGCGTTTAGCACGATTGCGTACCTCTGATCCATTCGGCAATTTTGTTGCCCAAAAGGACCCCATTCTGTTTTTTGGCGACGACGTGCTGCCCGCATCGTCTTTTGTCAAAACTATCACCGTTCCCTACGCCAACGCACCTCTAGGCTTCATGGATGGCGGTGAAATCAGCATCATGCTGTGGTTCATCGTGGTTTCTATGGTGGTCGGCTTCGGCCTTAAAGGTGTATTTGGAGTGGAGATCTAGGCTCGCTTGGATCGCGCCCGACTTGGTAGAGGACCCACCTCCGCCCAAAGGCAGCTGGATTGATTGGTCTAGCGGCGTGGGCAGGCTTATCCTGTCTAAGTGAAGCTACATACGAAGATATTGCTGTTCATGGCCCTCGGGGTCGGGGTGGGTTTGTTGTTGTAGGCTTTCATCGAAGCGTCTTATGTAGAGTCGACGATTTCTATTCAGGGCGGGTCTACTTTCGTCAAGCCAGCACTCGATCCTGATTGTCAGCGCGCAACCTGGATTCAACCCTTCGCGATGGTGGCTCAAATTTTTATGAGCCTGCTGAAGATGTTGATCGTGCCGTTGATCTTGACCAGCATCGTCACCGGTGTAGCCATCCTCGGTAGCGGCAAGGATTTCGGTCGGTGGGGCGGCAAAACGCTGCTTTATTACATTACAACTTCGTTGCTGGCATTTATGACCGGCCTGATGGCGGTTTACATATTTCAGCCGGGGACCAATGCCAAACTGTGATTGCAGCTACCTGACAAATTTGAGCCCTCCGCCGGTTTGTCCTCCGCCGACGTTCGTACGCGCC
>JACNIZ010000249.1 GCA_014382805.1 Planctomycetota bacterium | reverse complement strand
CCAGAAAGGCATACGGTTTTAGGACCTTTAAAGCCGCTGAAATCGCCCTGTATCACGCGATGGGAGACTTGCCGGAGCCGAGGGAGACCCATAGATTCTTCTGAGGAGCCAAAAAAACTAAGGAAGGCGGTATCAGCGGGTAGCAGCTGGCGTAGTACCGCGATGTTCGGCAATTCCGCGCTCACGCCAAAGCCTGCCTCGCGCTGCAAACTCAATTCAATTTGGTTACGACGTTCTTGCAAACCCGCTAACTCCGCTAACTCTTGATCGGAGTTGCCAGTTGGCGGTGCAAACAATCGCGTCGAAATCATGGTTTGTAGGCCGCGCAGTTCATTCAGCTGGTCGGCGCTTTGAGCGGACATCGATGCAAGTAGCCTTTTTCGACTAGAGATCATTAAGCGCGAGGACAGTCCTTTCCAGCTCAATACCTCAGCCAAGGTTTGGGCGTGGATCTGCTCGTCGCCTAACTGCGTGGCCAAATTGACCAACATGTGCATCGATCCTTCAAGCGCCGCTAAGGATTGAAATCTTTCAGCCTCGGATAAAGCCGCCAATCTCGACGTCAATCCCTGGCGCTGGATTGCCATCGACGTTTTTAATTCGTCCCATGCTGCACGCAGCTGGCCTAGGTCAGCAAGTAGGAACGCCATCTCAGCATGCATACTGCCAGTGCCGCCTGTGGATTTACTTGCCGATTTTTCATTCAAAGCAATCGCCTGATCCAACAAGTCTCGCGCTTGAACCAGGTCGCCTTTTAGCCGCAATGCATTGGCCAGTTCTCTCATAGCCGACAAGGTGCTGGAATGGTCAGGGCCGAACCCAATTTCGCGGGCCCTCCAAGCGCGTTGGAAAAATTCAATGGCTTCGTCAAAAAGCTTCTCCCTTAACCGCAGTTGACCCATGCCAGAAAGCGCAAAAGAAGTGATCAGGTGTTCCGGCCCATAAAGCTGTTCATCGATTTCCATTGCTTGTTCATAATGTTTTCGCGCATCCTCGACTTTGCCTTCGTCGATATCCAAAATTCCCATATTGATGTGGATTTGGGCGATCAAATGCTGATCCACGAAATCGGCCTGTAGCCGCGCATCTAAGGTTTGTTGGTACAAATCCCGTGCTGCGGAATAGAGCCCTTGCTGATGCAATACCGTCGCCAAATTGTTTTTGACGGAGGCTAAATCCGGGTGATTTTCAGGAAGGATCTGCTCAATAATGGCCAATACTCGTTCGAATTCAATTCTAGCCTGCGCATTCATTCCCTGGTCTGATAGGAGAAGCGCATAACCGTTCAAATGCGACGCGAAGGAATAGATGTTTTCCTCTGCCGTTTTTTCCAGAATCGGAATAGCCCATTGATAAAGCCGACGAGCTTCACCAAATTCACCTAGCCGACGTAATAGTTCGGCCAAACTGCCTGCACATGAAGCTGCAGATCCATGATTTTCACCGTTGATCTGCTTCCAGCCCTGTAATGCAACGCGAAAGAATTTTTGAGCTTCATTCAGGTCGGCGCAAGCTGAAAGGCAGCGCGCCAAGTAGTGGGCGGCCATGACGCGCTGCGGATGAAATTCAGCCTGCGCTTTTTCGCGGATGGAATAAGCCTCATACAAGGGTAATTTGGCTTGTTGGGCCATACCTTGCTCTTGCAGCAATACACCCAAATTTTCCAAGCGGCCGGCAACCGCCAGAGACTCAAGCCCATGCGATTGGCGAGCTCTTAGCAATGCATCTCGGGCATCGTCCAATGCCATTTTGGCGCTGAGCTCGTAGGACATCGGCGTCGGCGCGCCAAAATGGTATTGCACGTGGAAAAGGCCAACTTCCCGCAGCGCGCAAACGTCTAAATAGTAAGTGCGACCTGCATCCAGCTGTTCGCAGACTATTTGAGAATGGGCGCCGTACCAACCGTCGTCGTCCTCTAGCAGGACGTTCTCGTCATCGTCCCGGAGCAGTAGGTAGGAATCAAAATCCGGCGATCGAAGTTGAAAAAAGTGGGGCCCGCTGCGACCAGGAGTGATCCGAAAGCGCTGCCGCCATTTTTTACTGTTGGCAAAATCCTGGCGCAAGATTTCGCTGGTCGCGGTGGGGTTGGATTCAGAGATCTCACCCGTGAGCACCTTCCCGACTGTTAGCGTCGGCGGTTCTTCCTGAATTTGGAGGAAGAGGAAAGCGAAGGCCGCCAACAGCATTTAGGGTATGACTTCGAATTCAAAGGTGAACATGTCCACGAATGTACTCGGTGCAATGCCTACGGTCGCTTGAAATTCATAAATCCCCAATGGCGCGGTAGGTGGAATGATCTCGCTAAACCTAACTGTGCCGGTGACTCCGGTGGCCAATGGCAGAGGATCCACACTTAAGTAACCCGCCGAGGGGTACATGGAACCGCCTGGCAAAACTACTCGAGTCACCACGACGTAGTTTTCCGAAATCAGCTTATGGTTGGTCACGCGCATTTCGGTAACCAAGGTTTCGCCGCCAGATCGAGACAATTGGTTAATGCCTGAAATCGGGAAATCGGGTTGCGTCATGATGGAAGCCCCAGGCGCAGCAGTGCCAGCTTCGGTGGACGCTCGCGCGAAGTTGTAATTGAAATCGCCGAACTCAGTCAGGTCATTATCGCAAGCGGTCGCGGACATCCAAAAATATGCAGTTCCCGCACCTGCAGACGGAGCAATCCAATCAACCGTCCAAGAAACTGGTCCGCCGACCACGCCCTGGTGGGTCCCACCAATTTGATGGGAAACAAATTCCCGTCCACTGTCGACCTGAATTTGGGAGTTGTTGTCCTGGTTATTAAATGCGCCCATACCGTTGCCACTTTTATCAGTGGCCGTCAGTTGATATCCCCATCGCGATAGTCCGGGTTGAGCGACTCTAACTACGATTGGATAAACGTTGCCAGGGATATACCGCTTTGGCGTGCCGGTAATGGAACTGCTGCCGCCGCCATCATTGGTTCCACCACTTGGGTGGCAAGATTTGCAACTTTTGGCCTTGTTATAGGCTGCAGAGGCCAGATCTACCGGGGGCGTGTCGGATCGAATAATGTCCCACGGATTGCTGTAAGCAATGACTACGACGCCACCTGCAAGCATAACGGCTATGAGCAGAGGAAGTAATTTTTGATTAATCGAGCGCATGAGGCTACACCAGGGCAAAGATTCGGGCTTTAGGCGTCATTATTCACAATACCACTATTTCCCGTGGGCTAGTTGAGGAACTTTTGGAGAACGAATCTAGGCGCATCGAGGTTCATTGCCCAGCCCACCTTGCGAATGATGCCTAGGCTTAGATAATCTATGTTTGGATTCGACTCGCTGCTTAACTGGCGACATGGTCCTGATGCATACGTGGCCATGGCTAAAAAAACATTGATAAAGAGCATTTCGGCCTGGTCCGGAATGGGGGGGCACATGATGCTGGCCTTTTGCGCCATGCTGACTATTGCCGCATGTAGCTCAACGCCCACCTTGCCCGATCCACTCATGGCTGGATGGAACGGCAAGCCAGTTTGCGAATGTTTGCATGAAGACCAGCAATTACGAGTTTTGCGCTGCACATTCCCGCCCGGCGGCGGCCACGATCGGCATTTTCATGCGGCACATTATGGCTATGTGATTGCGGGTGGACGCATGCAAATTACCGACCAGAATGGGGTGCGAGTTGTGGACGTGCCATCGGGCAGCAGCTTCCATAGTGACGGCGTGGAATGGCACGAAGTTGTCAACATCGGCGATACGACGTCGGTTTACCTCATCGTCGAGCCTAAGGGTAATCAGAGCAACATTAGATTTCCACAGCGGGGCGATTGGGCTTATGGTCGGTAAATGAAAATTCCCCGCCCCATCCTTTTTCTGTGTTTATTGGCAATCTTCAGTTCGTGCCAAACCGCTGATTCAAGTTTAAATCCGGAGCTTTTTCAAGGATATGGTGGCTACCATCGCCAAGTTAGCGGCTCATCGGCCGACGCGCAAGCTTGGGTGGATCAGGGCTTCCAACTGGTTTATGGCTTTAATCATGATGAAGGAATCCGCTCCTTTGCCCAAGCCGCCGAAGTTTCGCCAGATTGCGCGATGGCGTGGTGGGGAGTGGCTTATGGCAGTGGCGTGGACGTGAACAATATGCAGGTAACAGAAGAGGAGGCCAAGCAGGGATATGAAGCAGCACAACGCGCGATGGGGTTGACGGCGCAAGTTAGCGACGTCGAAAAAGCGCTGATTCATGCCGTTTCGAAGCGCGCGGTTTGGCCGCTGCCATCCGATCGCCGTCCGCTTGATGAAGCCTATTCCGCAGCGATGGGGCAATGCTGGAAAACATTCCCGAATGATCCGGACGTCGGCGTGCTTTATGCCGAATCGTTGATGAATTTGCAGCCGTGGGCTTATTGGACTACCGACGGCAAACCCTTGGACCACGCCGTTGAGATCGTTGCCGTTTTGGAATCGGTTTTGGCACAACATCCGCTCCACCCCGGAGCGAACCATTTTTACATACATGCGGTAGAGGCATCCAAACATCCCGAGATCGCTTCGGCCGCTGCGGATCGCCTACGCAATCTGGTTCCGGGCAGCGGCCACTTGGTGCATATGCCGTCGCATATTTACATCAATACTGGTCGCTACGCCGAGGCCGTGAGTTCCAACGCTAAAGCAATCCAGGCCGATGAGGCATATTTTGAAAAAGTAGGCGATCCTGGTTTTTATAGCCTTTATTACATTCACAATATTCACTTTTTGGCTTTTGCCGCCATGATGGAGGGCCAGTCCAAAGTCGCAATTGATGCCACTCGTCGGATGGAAGAGAAGGTGCCGGATTCTTTCCTTGAAGAATTCACTGCCTTCGGCGACGGCTTGATGACGGCTAAATTCCACGCGTTGATTCGCTTTGGGCGCTGGCAGGAAATTTTGGATGAACCGGAATATGCCGATTTCCGCAAGATCAGCCGGGCCATTCGCAGCTATGCGCGCGTCATTGCGTTGGCTAACTCTATGCGCACCGAACAAGCTCGAGTCGAGTTGGCGCGGTTTGATGCATTGGTTGAGGAAGTGCCCGCAGATTGGTTCATTGGCACCAATTCGGCCGCCACCATATTGTCGTTGTCGCGCCAGATGGCCGTAGGCGAGGTGCTATGGCGCGAAGGCAAAACCGAAGCGGCTTTTGCCCAAATGCGCGAGGCGGTGGCTGCCGAAGATCAATTGGTCTATGACGAGCCTCCGGGATGGATGCTGCCGGTGCGCCATGCGCTCGGGGCAATTTTGC
Organism: Planctomycetota bacterium; assembly: GCA_014382805.1. Lineage (GTDB taxonomy): Bacteria > Planctomycetota > UBA1135 > UBA1135 > UBA1135 > JACNIZ01. The sequence goes on along the minus strand of JACNIZ010000249.1, from coordinate 14,884 downwards.
TCGCTGCCGGTGAAGCCAAGCAAGCGGAACAGGTTTACCGCGATGACCTTGCCGACTGGCAGGAAAATGCTTGGGCATTGCTTGGCTTAGAACAAGCCTTACGCAAACAAAATCGCCATGCCGATGCCGACGCCGTCGCCATTCGGGTCACTGCCGCTTGGGCACGAGCAGACGTCGATCCGCCGGCATCGTGTTATTGCGCAGTCATGGCGCCTTAAGCCAAGTGGATCACTCGGAAACTACAAAGGTGTCGTCGTTTACTTCGACACCGACTTCGATTTCCTTCACCACCGTTTCGATGGTTCCAAGCATGCGGTTGGAATATCGAACCTTGCTCTCGTAAGGCCAAGTCATTCCCGACACATTACGGAAATCACTGAAGCGCGTGCGTTGCCCCAAACGGCCGACGCCCTCAATTTCGCTGACGTTGTCATCGCCGAGCATGAGTCCGCTGTCGGCATCAATAAACAAGGTGCGGGCAGGGGCGGTGGCGTCGCCGGTGCGCACCAGAATGAGATTTTTACCGCCACGAGTAAGGGATTGGATCGGGACTACTTCGCCATACCAATCTTTCCAGTTGCCAAAGCGTGCCATGTTGTTGTCCAGGCGAATGGTTTGGGCACGTTCCCCTTCAATCCTACCTACTGGCTTAACTCTAGAAGCGTAAGTCACCGTCTCACCATCGCTGGCTACGCGCTCAAATTCGGCCATTACCTTTGCTTCAGTCCGGAAGCGATTCGGATATGCGCAAGTCGTGATGATCTCGCCTGACATACCCATAGCAAGGAAGCTAATGCTGGCATTGATCCGAATCGGGCCTACGCTCTCCAGCAAATCCAAACGATGAGCTTTTTGCACCAAGGCATTAATTTCATCCGCGCTAGGCAAATCAGCGGACGGCGTGAATTTGTGCTCAATCTTGCCATCCAGTGTAAAACCGGTCACTGTACCGGATTCCGATCGATTGAATTCCATGACCTTGTTTGGGTCAGGCAGCTTCCAGCGGTCGTCGCCGATATAGGTCAACGCAACGATGCCCTTGCCCGGTATTTCCATGGCCAATTCGCCGGCATCAAGCACGATAGCGCGATAACTGTCGTCGTCGTGCTCCCAGTAGTAGCCTAGATGTTGCTCCAACGCAGGTGCAATCTTCTTCTCAGCAACGGGTACGCCTAAGAAGAGTTCGCCCAAGGCTTCTTCAACCTTTAGCCCGCTCGTGGTGCCGCGCGACTGAGTGAAATAAAGCACCATCGCATTTTGCGCCGGAAAGACCCATGCGTGGGTGCCATCCGAGCCGGTGTGACCAAAAGCCGCGACGTCGTCGGCGGTGACTTTGCCGGATTCATTAGCCTTGGTCCAAAGCTGCGCTAGAGAACCATAATTTGCCTTCAACCCAGGTAAGCCGGACGAGCCGTTCATTGGATGAGGTCCGGGCGTCAAAATTTGCTGTACCGAATCAGCTTGCAACAACCGTTTTCCACCAATCTGACCGCCATGCAAGTAAAGAGTCATAAACTTGGCATAATCTGGCAAGGTGCTATAGACACTTTGCGAACCCAGAAAGAAAGGGAACATTGACTTGTCTGCGGCGGACCAATACCGGGTCCAATTGGCCTTCGAGCCAATGTATTTAGAACTTGCGCGTGCCCGTAGCGCGTGGTCTTCGGTCAGCACGCATGTGGTTTCATGCATGCCCAACGGTGCAAGCAACCGCGTGGTGACAAATTCCGCAGCGGTTTGTCCGGAAACAACTTCAACCACCGCGGTCAGCGTATCGGTGCCATGGTCGCTGTATCTGAAATCACTTCCTGGCGTGAATTCCAGTTTTTGACCGGCGCCTTGATTGGCAACTTCTATAATTCCGTCTAGCGTATTTAAATCAGTTCCGATCAGCAGCGACATCGGAAAACCGCCAGTGTGGGTAAGCAATTGCCCAATCGTGATCGCCTGTGTTTTACCGACGGCAAGCTCCGGCAAATACTTACCGACCTTGTCCTCCAACTTCAGTTTGCCTTCCTCAATTAACATATAAATCGCCGCGCCGATCAAGGGCTTGGTCATCGAGCGCACGCAGAAAACGCTGCCCTTCGCCATCGCCACCTCGTCGTCTTTATCGCGCCAGCCGTAGGATTCGTGCAAAACCGAGCGGCCATTTTTGATTACCATCAACTCAGCGCCGACCACTTCTTCTGCGGCTACAAGCTCTCTGACGAGGTGGTCTAATTTTGCCAGAGCTTCCGCCGACAGATCTTCCGCTTGGGCGGTGGACGTCGGGAAAGCCGTTGACGTCGAGAGTGGCTCTTGGGTGGAGGCGGACAGGGTCCAGCCTAGGCATAATGCTAGCGTGAGTAGGAATCGGGGCATGGCGGAGGCGAGTGAGTAGGTGGGGAGTGGGGCTCCGGTATACCCTGAGCCTGCAAGACCTACGCTTGCAGACCGCTGCCCAAAGGGAATTATCAACACAACTTTTTCGCCATCTGCAATAAAGTCCCGCATAGCCATTGTGGTCGCAGCCAAACTAGCCATAAAGGCGCTTCACGTGCACCTGCCGAAGTGCTCCAAATCATAGTCGCCAAGATGCCAAAAATGGCGATGACGACGGGCAGCTCGATCAAAGTAAATCCACTTTGCGGGCCCGGTGGACGCGGCCGAATCTTCGCTGTCTTATCGATCTCCTGACCTACGTGCCGTGCCGCCGCCGCCCAATTTGCCTTGAGCTGAGGAGGTGGCTGATTGGCTATTTGCACCGGTAGTACCATGGCGTCCGCCGTCGCCGGAGACTTCGATGACTCCTTCTTCCAACAGCTTTTTCACTGGCGGATGCTCGGCTGCTTTGGCCGTAATTTGGCCGGTATTACCTGGGCCAAGGCGCAGCACCTTGCCGCCGGGCAGTTTTATGGCTATTGGGCGCTTGGTTTTGTTGATGATGTCCATGCTTCTCCACTTTAACTGTTCCGCAAGCCTTGGCCTAACTTTAAGTCGTAGAATAAGCCCTTGATGAGCGGCCTCTTTCCACCAGCCGACGGTAATCATGTCCATCAAAGCCCTCTTTCGTTTTTCACTATTAGCCGCGCTTTTTGGGAGTTGCGGCGAGCCTGATGCGGACGTTTCCGAAGGCGTTACCGCGGACGTCGTAGCAAATGTTGCAGTAGGTCCCGCTATGGCTCAAGTTACCGCAGAACAGCTGAAAGCCAATCGCGGATTTTATGCGGAAGGTGATTTGGAAATCGAATGGATTCGCTCCATAAGGGCTAGCGGTTTTACTGGGCTCAGCGGCATACAGGGAGATATGAATGGCATTCTTCTCGACGGTGGTCTCAAGGCTTGGGTGGTTTTGGATCCGCTGGGTGAAGATCCGGTTATCAGCTTGGTTGATTCCAAAAAACCGATGACTCGTTATTGGCTGGACACCACTGAACCTGTTTCAGTTTGCATGGTTGTATGTGGTGGCGAGGCGTTGATGACGAGTGAATTCGGCCGCATGGAACTTGCCAATGACGAAATCATTTGGACCCGCATTAAGCCTGGGGTTAAATGGTCCGGAGACATGTGGCGCAACCCTGAGAACCGTGACGTTTGGGTAGGCCTGCCCAAAATGCCGCGCGAGCGTAGCGCAATCATTCGTGTTCACCCAGACTATACAATTTCAAAAGTTACCGATGACTTGGTCTTGGGCATAACCAAGCAGGCGTTTATTGGCGGACGATTGGACTCTTATTCCAACGCCAACGAAGAAACCAGAATTCTGGCCAGCTCACCTATACCGATGAATGGAGAAATCCTTGAATTCAATACCGATGGCGAACTATTACGCCGCATCCAAGGGACTGATGGCGAATTCAATTTCGGTTACTCGTTCGATATTACGAAGGGTGGCCGATTTTTAGCAGTAGCCAGCGAAGATTCTGTGGCAGACGATGCGAAGGATCGCTTGTACTTGCATGATCTAGATGGAGATTCCGAACCTATCGAGCTAAAACCAAGAGTGGAGCAAAAAGTGCGCTTCGGCCGCGTGCAAATATGGGAAAATGAAAATTGGAACTTAGTGGCAATTTTAGGTCGGACGCCACCAAGAGTGGATCTGTACGACATCCCTTCCGGAATATGGCGAGGCGCTATTTCTATTCCCGCGAAAGGGGCTGACGCAGTCGGTAACTATGCACTTGTCCTTGAACCCGATCACATCGCCATTACCGTTTTCAGGCAGATCGAAAAATACCCAACTGTGCATATACTTGCCCTACACAGCAAATGAAAATCGCCCTCGTTCAACAACACGCTACGTCGGATAAAACTGACAACCTCAATCGCGGAATTGCCGCCGTTCGTCAAGCCGCGGCCGACGGAGCGCAGGTGATTGCATTTGCTGAATTGGCGTTTGAGCCGTTCTATCCACAAATACCGGCCGATCAACAAAGCTGGGCCGCCAACGTCAAAGACCTTGCCGAGACCATCCCCGGGCCAACCACCGACGTATTCCAAAAGCTGGCCGCCGAACTTGAGGTCGTCATCATCATCAACCTCTACGAAAGAGACGGTGACAAAGCCTACGACACTTCCCCAGTCATCGACGCCGACGGCACCCTGCTCGGGCGCACGCGTATGGTGCACATCACCGACTACGCAGCTTTCCACGAGCGCGGTTATTACGACGCCGGCGATCTTGGCGCTCCAGTGTTCCAAACCCGCTACGGAAAAATCGGCGTCGCAATTTGCTACGACCGCCACTTCCCCGAATACACCCGCGCCCTAACCCTAGCCGGCGCCGAGGTCATTTTTGTGCCGCAAGCTGGAGCAGTTGGCGAGTGGCCGGCCGGGCTCTACGAAGCCGAATTGCAAGTTGCCTCATTTCAAAATGGGGTGTTCACAGCCTTATGTAATCGCGTTGGCGTCGAGGAACGACTGGAATTCGCGGGCGAGTCCTATGTCTGTAATCCGCGCGGCTGTGTAATCGCTCATGCAGGCACCGGCAACGATGAAATCTTGCACGCTGAATTAGATCTGGCCGAAATTGCTAACTCACATGCCAAGCAATTATTTCTAGGCGACCGTCGATCGGATCTTTACCAGGATTGGCTATAAAGTGTCGAATCTTCAGCAGCTCGGGAAGGAGCGGTCTCATCGAAAGTATTTGAATATCAAAGAGTCTCTTAGGAAATTGCAAAATGGAGTTTTTACGCGGAGCGTCGGACGGACCTGGAGATGAGTATGGTGTAGGAATGAAAAACAGCATCCGCACTCTGGGAATAGCCTGGCTGGCCGCCGTGGTGATGGCATCAGGTAGCCTGGTGGCTCAGGTTGAAAAGGTCGATTCCAAGCAAGAGGCCAAAACTGAGCAAGCAGCCAAAAAGGAAGCTAGCGAAAAAGTCGCTGGCGAAAAGGCTGAGGCCAAAAAGGCCGCTGACGCCAAGTTCAAAGAAAACATGGCGATGAAGCGTCAGTTAGCTGCTGCAGAAAGCCGTTACCGGGTCCGCAGCGCCAAGCTGGCCAAGTTGTCCGCAGTTGCCGAAGAAAAGGGCGACGCCGAGATGGCTGCCAAAGTTGCCAAGCTCATAGAAAAGAACGACAGCACGCGTGAGAGCAAAGTCGCCAAACTGCGCGAGAAATATGGTGATGAAGTCGTCGACAATGGCCTGAAGAAGGTAGATAAGGTTGCTGGCAACCGCACAGCTGCCGCCGAAAAGGTGAAGGGCAAAATGAAGAATGTCAAAGGAGTCAAGGGTACTGCAAAGAAGGCTGAAATGACTCCTGAAGGCGGTGCCAAAAAGGTTGATGCCGATGCGAAAAAAGCAGGTGCTGAAGCCAAGAAAATTGGCAAAGGCAAAGGCAAAGATAAGAAGAAAAAGGAGGATTCCGATTCATGAAACGCTTTCACTACTTAATGATTTTTACTGCTTTGATGTTGCCCGCTTGCGGCGGTGACGAAAAGCCGACCGACGACGCGTCTGCAGATCCACTCGAGCAAGTGCCCGACGCTGATGCCGCTGCTGCTGAGGCGGATAGCATTAATGCCGATAATGCCGATCAAGCTCTAGCGGATCTAGAGAAAGAGCTCGACGCAGACCAGTAGGGGATTTCCCCTGTCCTTATGGCGTAATCACGGCTTCGGCCTGATTGCGCCATATTTTAATGGATCGCTTATTCGTCCCCAAATTTTCCCAAGCTGAGATTAGCTGTTGCGGAGTGTTCACCTCGATTTGATTGAGCGCCAGTACGACGTCGCCGGCTTGAATGCCAAGCTGATAAATTTGCTGTCCGGCAGGGGCAGAGTGGACAATGACGCCGCGGTTTTTGGCCAGACCTACGGCGGAACGCAGAGCTAGGTTTTGCACAGCTTGCACGCTACCGCCCAGCCAATTGCCGACCGGTGGTTCATTTGGCCCCGCCCACTCGCCGCGCAATGGCGGAATGGCTGGAGCGCTAGCCAAACTTCGCAAACGCGGGCTGGTGACGCCAAAACGCATGGGGAAGTTTTGGAAACCAACTTGAAGTGCAGGGGAATTACCAGCTACCTGGAAGTTGCTCGTCAGTGGATCTACAAATAATGGATCACCTGCTGCGCCATTGGTATCCAATTTCAATTCATGCGACTTTTCCAGCATGCTAGCGTTGGCGAAAAAATTTCGATCCACTCGTGTACCCCAGCCAGCCAATCGAATCGGTCGGTACCAAGTGCCGAAAATGTTTGATTCAACGACATCACCGGATCCTTCGAACCATACGTGGGGGTGCAGTGAGTTGTTTAGGCAGATATTGCTGCGAACAGTGCGCAAGAAGCCTTCGCGCAGTTTGATGCCACCGCTTAGGCATAGGTTTTGTTCGACCAAATAATTGCTCGAGCCGTCATCTAAATCAATATCCCAACCGTGGTCACAGCGCCATCGATTTCGGCGCAACACAGTGGTTGTTTTTGCATCCAGCGTGATGGAATTCGGATTTGCGCTAGTGAATTGATTCATCGTGCCGCGATTCGGATGCCAGAAACGGTCACGTCCCCAACTGTTAAACGCGCCATGGTCGCTGGTCATCAAGACCGTATCAAAAACGTCGTTGCCTTCGATGAGGTGGCCGCCCCAGGTGCCTTCGCTGACGTTTATCCCGGCGCGCGGCAGCTGATAAATACTGCAATTGCGCACCGTGATGCCTGAGGCCATGGAAATTTGAACGCCGGCAACTTGTTTTTCGACTTGCCCAATGTCATGAATCAAGCAATCCTGCACCCAGCTATTCCGTGGATAGTCTTCACTTTTGGGCCCTGGCGCCAGGTCCAATTGATCAAACGGCACAGACTGGCCATAGTGAAAACTTGGTGAGCGCACCGCCTGCGGTAGGCCTACAAATTGCACCCCGCCCGCACCCACGCGGGTGATGTGACAACCTTGAATACCGACGCCGTCGGCATAGCCGCTGGTGAAAATTGCGTTTCCACCGAGGTCGTAGAAATCGCAATCTTGGATGATGAGGTCGTTTACGTTTTGCAGGAAAAGTGCACCGCCGCGGTGAATCATCCAATCACTGCGCAGTAGCGGTTCGTTGGTTTGCATGAAGGTGCGCGTGGTATGACTAAAGTCAATGCCTTGCAAGCGGATGTGCTTCACTGGGTTAGAGGCATCGTGCCCGGCTACTGAAATCAAGCAAGGCAGGTTAGCCACGACCAGACTCGAAAGCTCCACTCCCGATGGGGGTATCAAAAAAAGCTCGCTGGATGACTGCTGCCAATACCATTCCCCAGGCGCGTCCAACTCATCCTTGATGTGCTCAACAAAACGACGGCTAGGGTGCATGCCACTGGGTCGGTTATTCATCCAGCCGCCCTCGAATTTCAAAGTGCCGTCGGCGTTGCGATCAACGATGCGCCAATGATCCCCGCCCCAGCCGCCGCGGTGTAGCGAATGGACAAAACCATGCGTCGGATCCTGCCAGGACGCAATCCGGGCAGGCGACAACGCGTCTGCAGCGTAGCCGCCGAAGATGGCGATACTAGCATCGAAGTTGGGGTAGCGTGCCATGCGCAGTGGGGTCGAACCTGCTAGCGAATAAAGAGCTGCGTCGGCGGCGTCCAGACGGATTTCGGGCGCCAGTTTGCTCACCAATGTGCCAGCGGGCATCTCAGATGCCGGCTGCCATTCCACGGACGCTAGCGAAATCCCTCCGCTCAGCCGCGGCCGGGTTCCGGGTAAAGCGCGAATCGTGAATGGCTGTCCCGGGGTGCCCGAATCGCTGGAAGTTAAGGTGATTGGCTGGGACAAATAATGTGTCCCAGAGTGCAAGGTCAGTGTCCAAGGCCGTGGCAGTCCGCGCAAATGGGATATAGCGATCGTCATGTCCGCCAGCGGCGCCTGCAAAGTCCCGGCAGCTTGATTGTCACCATTTGTACTGACGTGCAGCTCGGATCCGGTCGGAATTTGACTGGTGAACGTTAGGAGTAGATTCAGGAGCAGCATTGCCATCGGGTTTCAGCCAAAACGGAATTTGGACTAGCTTGTGCTATTATGCCGACGACCTCCTTTTGTTTGGTTGGAGTTCCTCATGAAAACAATTCCTCTCCTAGTAGCCAGTGCCGCACTTGCATTTGCTGCCGCGCCTAGTGCATTGGCACAGGGCGGCACCATGCCAGAGTTCCGCGGCGCCACGTGGTTAAATACACCACCCCTTAGTACCCAAGACATGGAAGGTCGCGCCGTTCTGGTCGAGGTCTTCCGGACTTGGTGAGGCCCTTGCCTTGGCCAGATCCCTCATCTCAATTCAGTTTGGGAAGATTCAAAGGGACTGGTCGTCATCAGCGTGACTGATGAGCCAATTGAATTGGTTGCTCCTTGGATAGAAGCCAATAACGTTACTCACCCCGTAGTCATCCTGCCGGATGGCGCGCTGGAAAAGGTGATTGGGGTCACCGGTTTTCCAACCAGCGCGGTGTTCTTTGGCACCGAAAAGAAATGGACCGGCCACCCGGGCGGTTCCGGCGGTGCATTGAGTCAGTACGCCAAGGAAGGTCGTAAGGATTCGATTTATCCTAAGAAGTTGTCCAAGGTCTTTAAGGCTTGGGATAAGGCTGACCGCGTGAAGGCGTTGGCTGAGTTGAAGAAGCTGCAACCTAAGTTGGAAGGCGAAGATGCTGCATGGGCTACCCGCATGGAAAGTTTCATGCTGGAAACTTGCGCTAAGGACTTTGCTGCGTCAGCAACGGAAATTGACGCAGGCTACTGGTACCGTGGAGTGCAGTTGGTGCAGCCATACCTAGGCAAAGGCTCGCTTTATCCTGAACTCGATAAGGTCAGTGCAAGACTTGCCGAATTGCAGGCAAACAAGATTTACGCCAGCGAAATTGCCGGCGGCGAAGCGGTTGCTAAGGCTGAAGCTTTGGTCAAGCAAATGGCCTTTGTTGATGCGGTCAAGGCTTACAAGTCTGCTGTAAAAAAAGGCGGCGAAGGCCAAATCTCTCAACACGCATTGGCTGCTGGTCAGGAATTGATCAACAACCGCAACCCTGGTTTCAAGCCAACCTGCCCTAACTGCAAGGGGAAAACCAAATCGGCGTGCAGCAAGCACTACGAAGAAATGAAAATGTAGGACTCATTCCTGAGTCTTGTTGGGGTTAAGGCTCCAACTTTGACCTCGCCAACTGAATGCAGTTGGCGAGGTTTTTCTTTTTGAGTGGTTAGCAATCAAATTGCGGGTTTGCCGAGCCGGAGAAATTAGCATGGGGGCGTGAGCAAAATCCTCCGAGTCCTGATTGCGGTAGTTTGTGCAGCCGCGCTTCCTCAGCAAGATGCGGGCGCGCAGCCGCAACAAGAAGCGGGCGCGTTGCCGCAGCATGAAGCGGGCGCGTTGCCGCAGCATGAAGCGGATGCGCCAGCCGCTGAGAATAGGCCGAATATCATTTTCATTTTGGCCGACGATCTGGGCTACGGGGATGTTCAGGTCAATCAGCCGGAGTCCAAAATCCCGACGCCTAATTTGAATCGGTTGGCGTCAGAGGGCATGCGATTTAGCGACGCTCATTCGGGTTCGGCGGTTTGTACGCCAACTCGGTATGGGGTGATTACTGGACGTTACTGTTGGCGGTCCACTCTCAAGCGAGGTGTGCTTAGTGGATATTCTCCGCATTTGATTGAGCCGGAGCGCCCAACAGTTGCCAGTGTGTTGAAGGGAGCCGGATATCAAACTGCGTGCATAGGCAAATGGCATTTGGGCATGGATTTGCCACGTAAAAAGGGGGTGATGGATTGGTCGGCGCCGATTCAGAATGGGCCGCTGGCGAATGGCTTTGATTATTTTTGGGGCGTTACCGCTTCGTTGGATTTTCCGCCTTATGTGTGGGTGGAAAACGATCATTTCACTGCGCCGGCCGATCAGGAATTTGCGGGAGGCAAGTTTCCAGGCTATTTGCGCCCGGGGGAAATTGCCGACGGTTTTGTGCACGAGCAGGCTTTGGATCAAATCACGGAAAAGGCAGTGACTTATTTGCGTCAGCAGCAGACGTCGGCGGATCCGTTCTTTTTGTACTTGCCGTTGACTGCTCCGCATAAACCGGTATTGCCAGCCGAGCGCTTTCGTGGCCGGTCGGGCTTGGGGCCTTATGGTGATTTTGTGATGCAAACCGATTGGGTGATCGGCGAGGTGGATCGAACCTTGCGCGAATGCGATTTGTATGAAAATACCCTGGTAGTGGTGTCCAGTGACAACGGCTCGTTCATGTATCGATTGAACTCGAAAGAGAGTCCGCAACAGGCAAAAAATAGTGCCGACGGCGACCTCATCGACCATGTCTCCGATGCCAGTGTGCAGGGATTTTTGGGATGGAATCATCGCGCGAATGGCCCTCTGCGCGGCACCAAAGCCGACGTCTGGGATGGCGGCCACCGCGTTCCATTTTTGGTGCGCTGGCCGGGCGCAATCCGTGCGCAATCCCTATGCGAGCAAACGGTCAGCTTGGTGGATTTGATGGCGACTTTCGCCGACGTCGCTGGTGCTCAAATTCCTGACGGCGCGGCTGAAGATAGTTTTTCCATGACGCCGCTGTGGAAGCAGCAGGGGTCCGTAATGTCGCGGCCGCCGGTCGTTCAACATTCAGCCAACGGCATGTTTGCGATTCGCGACGGCAAGTGGAAGCTGATTTTGGGCAAGGGCTCCGGCGGTCGTGGAAAACTCATAGAGCCGGAACGCGAGCCATCATTGCAGTTGTACGACCTGCAGGCAGACCTCGGCGAAAGCAATAATCTGGCTGAGGCGCAGCCTGGAATCGTGGCCAAGCTCAGTCGCCAATTGGAGCAGATTCAAAATCAGCAGGACGTACAAACGGACCGGCCGAACATCGTGCTCATTTTGGCCGACGACCTCGGTTGGTCCGACGTCGGCTGTTATGGAAGTGAGATTGCCACCCCAAACATCGATGCGCTTGCCGCCAACGGCGTTCGCTTCACGCAGTTTTATAACACTGCAAAATGCTTTCCTTCGCGAGCAAGTCTGCTGACGGGACTTTACGCCCAACAGGTTGGCATGGCGAAGACGTCGAATGCCAAATTGAAAAATGCTGCCACTTTGGCTGAGGTATTGCGCGCGTCCGGATATCGCACTTACATGAGCGGCAAGTTTCATGGACTCGATAATCCATTCGACCGCGGCTTCGATCGCTATTCAGGATTGCGCGACGGCGCCGCCAACTACTTTAACCCTGGATTGGCCAAAGAAGGTCAGCCAACGCCAGCGCAAAAACGTCCTGGTAAACGGGTGTGGTGTTTTGACGACGAAGTGCTGCAACCCTACACACCGGAGGATCCCAACTTCTATTCCACCGACGCCTACACCGACTGGGCTATGGGCTTCCTGGAGGAAAACAAAACTTCCGCGCAGCCATTTTTCTTGTACTTGGCGTATCAAGCCCCGCATGATCCCTTGCAAGCTTGGCCTGAGGACATCGCCAAGTATCGCCAGCAATATACGGAGGGATATGAAGCCATTGCGGCCGCGCGTTTCAAGCGTCAGCAGGATTTAGGTTTGCTGGGGGACCACTATCAGCGATCGCAGCCCAGCCATCGAACATGGTCCGAATTAAGCGACGCTGAGCGAGAAGATCAGGCCCTGCGCATGGCGGTTTACGCGGCGATGGTGGATCGAATGGATCAAAACATCGGTCGCCTGATGAGCAAGATCAATCAAATCGGCCAAAGCGAAAATACCGTCGTAATTTTTGCGTCCGACAACGGAGCTTCGGCCGAAGTCGTGCAGATTGGCGATGGCCCGATTGGCAGCATTTCGCGCTGGTCTTCGCTTGGCAGGGATTGGGCGAATGTGTGCAATGCGCCGTTCCGCAATTTCAAAAACTACAGCCATGAAGGTGGCATCCATACGCCGTTTATCGTGAATTGGCCAGCCAAGCTGAGTGGCTCAACTACCAACCAATCCGTCGGCCATTTCCTAGATCTAATGCCAACTTTGCTTGAGCTCGCCGAAGCCGAATACCCTGAACAACTTGCATCGGGCGACGTCCTGCCCTTCGAGGGTCAGAGTTTGCTACCGGCCATTACTGGAGCCGAAGTAGAGCGACGCAAACCGCTGTTTTGGCATTGGTCTAAGGGCAAAGCCGTACGTAGCGGTAAATGGAAATTGGTTTCCTGGGTCGGCGCTTGGGAGCTTTACGATATGGAAATTGACCCCACAGAAAATCACAACCTGGCAAAGCAGCAAGCCGAGAAGGTGCAGGAGTTGAACCAGCTATTCCTAGCATGGCAGCAATGGATTAAGCGCTAGGATTCGGGCGAGCAGTCGTCGCGAGCAAGCCAAATCTGGCTCAGTTCAAGAAATTCAAACGGTGGGTTGCTGCAATTTGCGTCGCCGTTTGTTGCTGCACGCCAGCATTGGCGGCAAACTCCAGCCAGTTTCGAACCGCAGCGATTACTTCCTGCAAAATTTGCGTTGCTCGACCGCGTTTAAACGACGCTGCATGCGCGCAGGCGTCGAAATCTTCGCGAGTGAAGTCCCTGCGCTTACCATTCAAGCTCATTTGATGTTGGCTAGTCCACTGCCCATCAGGGTTATAGCTATAAGTGACGTCAAACGCCGGTGACAGCTGCCATTGACCGGTTTTGTCCATCAGAAACGCAATGTTCTTGACATGGTCATCCTGATTCCGAGCGACTATGTTGAACGCCGCGCGACGAAATTGCTGCTCCAATTGCGCCATAGGCAAACTCAACTGACGCATCACTAGCAGCGCCTGTTCGTAGGCGTAAGCACCCGCCATGTTGAAATCAAAATGCGCCAAACCGCATAAGGATTGCAGATGGATTTTGCTGCCATCTGCAGTGCGATCGAAACGCTTAGTCATGAAATGACTACGGCCGTTTTCGCGCAACAACTGGCACGCCGTCATGTCAATTCCAGCCGCCAACGCCATCTTGTGGTAAGCGTATTCAATTTTCCCAAAGCCCTTGGGATCAGCCAACTCGCGGTCGCGATTGTTGCTGACGCCGTCGAATTTCAGCAGCCAATGTTCAAAGCCCTTTTTGTGATCCGCATCGCCGGAACGAATTTCACCACTTTGCGGATTCCACGCAATTACCGCTTTTGCGCGTGCTCCGCCCGCCGACGTGCCGACGCGCAAAATGTCCCGCACCGCCGCTCCTTCCTGACCGTCGGCAAAAGAACCGCTTAACGCGTTGCGGTCGCTCAAAATTCGACTGGCCAAATCAACTAAAGCGCTGACGTCCAACTCGTGGGTGGGGGCGTTTCCCAGTTTCAGCGACGGCCGAAATTCCAACGCCCCCATGGCGCGCGCGCCGGTGTAACACAAGCGCTCGACCGGATTGAAGCTGCTGGCATCGCGCCCTTGCGACGCCAACCATGCATTTATCAATGCATTGCCGAAACGGTCGGGCAGGGCGTCGGCAAGCAGACCGGGCAAGCCATGGAAGGTCTCGTGATTGAGGGCTGGGAAAGAGTAGATCGCGCCCGCCAGCGGCATGTGCAGCGGCGCCACCTGAATGCCGCTACGCAGGAAATCGGGCTCGTATTCAAACAGGCCAATTTCGCGTTCCGAGTCCCATCGCACCGCCCCGATGGTGGTTCCCCACAGGCTGACTAGAGCGTGGCTCATTGATCCTCACCCCATTGCCAGGGTTTGCTGTCGTTGGGCTCCTCTTTGCGCGGCGACGACGCCCGTTGCCGAGCTTGGCCTTTGTTTTTGAGGATTTGCAAAGGGCTAGGTTCGTCGGCGGGGAGCCAGGCATCGAGCCCATCGAGCAGCTTAAGTGCGCGTATAACCCTAATGAATGCAGTGAGTTGCGTGGATTCACCTGCCTCTAATCTGGTCACGGTTGAACGCGAAACTCCAGCCTCTTCGGCGAGTTTTTGCTGTGTGATGTTCAGCCGCACGCGCTGGTTCGCCAGTCGACGCCCGATTTGGGCCAGCACGACATCATCTCGCTGATCGCGATGTTTATTGCCTGAAAATTGACTCATTAAATGCCTCTTCGGCATCTATTGCATCAAAAATGAGGCAATAAGTCAAGGTTAATTCGGCAAGCCTACCGTGGCCGATCCTGAGCCGTCTAGGGCTTCAGATAAATCGTTTGGCTGTCGGTACTGCTCAGCACGGACTGTGAACCCCCGGCCCCGCGGGCGATTGCGCCTTGCAGGTAGACGTCGACCCTGGGCGTGGAAGCAGGCACGTTGAAGGTCAAAACGCCGTGGCCGGAAGCGTTGGCTGGCAGCGATTGAAACAGAGTGACCGGCGCCAAAATACCAAGTCTCAGGCCACCGAGCTGCGGCACGTTGGGGCCAGCGCCTAGGCCATTGAGGCTGTAAACCAGGTGCACCATTTCACCGGGTTGGGCGTTGAACACGGAAACGGTGGTTGGCACCTCAGTGACACAAGAGGTTGCCG
>JACNIZ010000151.1 GCA_014382805.1 Planctomycetota bacterium | reverse complement strand
ATGAAGCTGGGCTTAACGGTATGCAAACATGGATAGAGTTGCTCGACCGTTAAGCCATCGCTACATGGAAAATACTGCTTAAATTTTGGCAACGCCCATTCCCAAAAAGCCTTGCTGCGGCCGACCAAGTTTTCCCACATTCGAGACTGAGACTCATGTACACCCATGCCGACGGCATCCCCAGCTGGAGTGCCTTGCATGTGCGACGGTAACCCTTGCTCGTACAAGCCGTGACCGGCCTCATGCATGATTCCAAACAAAGCCGGACGGAAATCGTCCAGGGCATATCGCCAAGTCAGGCGTACATCTTGTGGGTAAAAACTCGTGCAGAATGGATGCGCAGCCAAGTCTAAGCGGCCGCAATTAAAGTCAAATCCCATTTGCCTAGCAACCATTTCGCCAAAAGCCTGCTGCTGTTCGGCAGGGAAATCGCCCTTGGCAACCGATTCATCCACGCTGTATCCGCAGTCCGCCACTGCTTGCACTAATGGCGCCAACTCGGCACGAAGGCCTTCGAACAATGGCGTCAATTCAGCAGACTTGCATCCTGGATCGAACAGGTCCAACAACGAGTCATACGAATCGCCGCCTGCTGCCAACGCATGAGCCTTTTGCTTGACCAGGTCGATTAAGTGGGCCAACTCGTTGCGAAACAGGCCGAAGTCATCCTCTTTGCGCGCTCGTTGCCATGCCACCAAGCCGCTGCTTTCAGCTTGCGCCAATTGCTGAGCTAAGGCACTTGGAACCTTGCAAGCATGATCCCGCCGACGCTGCGCCTCACGCACCTGAGCGGCCACCGTTGGGTCTTCGGCGGACAGAGCTACACAGCCATCAATCGCATCAGAGTAGCGACTGGAAGTCAGCAGGTCGTGCTTCAGGCCGGTCAGAGTGGCCAGCACCTGACCGCGTCCGGCCGCCCCGCCATCGGGCATCATGGTTTCTTGATCCCATTGCAGGACGGCGCTTGCTACCTCGAGATCCTTGATCTGGCGGAAGACGTCGAAAAGTGTTTGAACTTGCGGTGCAGGTACTGCGGACATGCAGCGATTATTTCATCGTCAGGCGCAAAAAGTCTATGCAGATCGGTGGGAATTCGCTCTCACCAGGCTCAGACTCCAATGCCACCGTCAGCAAATGCTCGCGATTGGACAACATGTGCACACCCATTCCGAAGGCTTTCCATCCAGCCTCGTCCGCATTCAGATCGATCGAAGGCCCGGTTTTTTTGCCATTCAGGTACAAAGCCACCTTAGGGCCACCTGGATAGGTAAAGAAATAAGCCTCGGTCTCCCAGTTACCAGCACTGGCCACGTCGAAATTAAGCTTGGCGTAATTCCCTTTTTGGGCGCCAGTCCAAGCCAACATCGCGCCTGAAGTCTCGGCCGGAACTACCGTGCTAGTCTTCATTTCACCTTCGCCCGTCACCTTATTGACGCGGAATTCCTCAGCTTCCAAAGCGCCGACTACTTGGGTTTCCAGGAATTCGGGTAGCTGTTGTGGCTGCAGGTCCTCAGGACTCGCGGCTAGCCCAGGAGTCGTGGCTTCGGTCGGGCCATACCAATAAAGCACGCCCTCCAAATCCACCGTAGTCTCAACCTCGTGCTTGAGCTCCATGCCAACTTTGAGTTCCTGATGGAACGGGATGGCATCATTAAGGAACGTTCGGGTCAGGCTATTAAATCCGAAATCAAAAGGCCCGTCTTTGCGGGTGGTCCGCTCGAAGTAGGTATAAGCGTCGGTACTCTTCCATGAGGGGGCAGCTTCGCCATCCACGGAAATACTGACGGCGCCTAGCCCCCACTGTTCTTTCACTGGGTTAAGCACGGTCAGAGTCGAGCCCAGAAAACGGCCAGGTCCTGTCATGGAACCTAGGTCGATATCCCGAACCGGCCTAGTTTCAAGCCCGCGCATTTGGAAAAAGTTAGCGCGGAAACGTTGCTCCGGCGGTTCCAGTTTTTGCTGGAAGCCTACATCCAAGCGCAGGCGCACCGTCTTAGGCAACTTGCGCATGGCTTCGATTCGAATTCCGAAGCCACCGACGTAGGGCATGGGGTAGCGAACGGTGAAGGTCGGCATTGCGGTACTAATTTGAGAAAGCCCCCAGCTGTTAAATGTGGAGGTCCCAGGCGCCGTGCCGAAAAAATCACCAAAGGGCACGTCTACCAACAATTTCAAATTTTCCTTGTCATCGAAGTTTTCATAGATCTTCAAGCGCATATGGCGTAAATATTCCGCCAATTCCTCCTCGGTGGGGCCGTCCGTGCCGATAAAGCTGAAAGTCAGCCATTGCACGATGCCGTTGCCATGCAAGAAAAACTTGAATGGGAAAGGGCGACTAACTCCGCCAGTGAAAAAGCTGGCTCGAATGCCAGTTGGGTTGGCATTGGCAGCCATCGAGCTTGCAGTGCGGTGCAAAATACCGCTGCTATCGTCCAACAAATCTTTGCTCCATGACGGAACCGTAACGCCCTTCCCCATCTTGCGGACTGCGATTTCATAAGCCAATTCTGAATCCGTTGTCGTCACCCGAACCGAAGAGTTAAAGGGCATCGGCAAAGTACAGATATTGAGGCCATCGATGGTGCGAACCAGTGGCCGAGGAATGGGACCTTGTGAACTGAATAAATCACTGGCCTCAACTTGCCAGCTCGGTTCAGCCGCACCATCTACGTAAAAACGCAAGGTGCCGCCGCCGCGATGCAGATGCATCTTGGCGATCATGCCTGGGCCAGAGGCTTCCAGCATGATGAATTCTGCGCCAACTTGCCTCATCGCCGAAGCATCGGCCGACGTAAACAGCCGCACCATTTCTTGTGGGTCAGGCGTCTCTATATATGAGGTCATTCTCAGGGTTTGCTCGAGAATTTGCACATAATCGACGTCACCGTGAAAAGAATACCCGCCTTCGGGTGCTTCGAGATCCGCTTGAGGTGCCGGCGTTGCGCCCAGAGCCAGGATCAGGGTCGAAAGAATGGAGATCATTGCGTTCTTTTAGGAAGATGCCGGCGGAGGCAAACGCCACCGCCGGCAAGGGTTTCGGGCTCAACCGGAAAACCTATTCTACTTCTTTACCGCTTTTTTCCGCCCACTAGTTTTTTTAGCGGCTTTTTTGGCGGTCTTTTTTGGGCTTACCTTCTTTCGGGTAGATTCGGCCTTAGCTGGAGTCATCTTTTTGCGACCAGGCTTTTTCTTGCCAGAGCTTAAGCCCAGGCCAGATAAGCGGTTGCTGAGCTGGAGCTCAGACAGGCCACGCAATTCTAAAACAGCTTCCTGCTGCTTCGGACGTGGGTTAGTGCGACCGTTTTCCCACAGCCAAACAGTGTTCAAACCGACGCCGACCAATTTGGCGAAAGCGTTTTGAGACAAGTTATGAATACGGCGAGTGGTGCGAACGGAATCCTTACGCCATCCTTTTACCGGTGTTTTGGCGACCGAAGTTTTGGCTGCCTTTTTCTTTCCTTTACCAGCTTTCACTGGAGTGGCAGTAACCACTGGAGCGGCCATTGCGGCGCCCTCCAGAGCTTTACGCAAGGAAGCGATTTCTTTGGCTTGAGCCTTAATGGTGCCTTGCAGAGTTTTCACCTGCGCGCGCTCTTCTTTCATGGCAACTTTGACGTCCTTGACGACGGCAACAGCTTCCTTTTTAGCTAAACGCTGGATTTCTTTCTTAAGGGCAGTAGCGAGACTAGACATGGTTTGAATGCTTGTGTTTGATTTGTGCGAACTGTGGGTTATGAGTGGAGGTTGAAAGCAAAAGGAAGGTATAGATTGGATCTATTTACTTCTTTTTGCACCCACTATTCGCACCTGAGGGCAACAAGTATAAAGAAGCGTGGAAATGTGTATGGAATTCCTCGAAAATAGTCTTCCTCTCTCCGAAAAAATGTCGCAGAACCTCATCGAAAAAATTGTTCAGCACTTTGCAGTAAACCTTCCTGAAGGTACGCAGGTGCATGCCGGTGACTTCGTCACAGTTCAACCGAGGCACGTGATGACCCATGACAACACTGCTGCGGTAATGATGAAATTCAAAGGACTGGAAGGACAAAGGATGAAAGATCCAAAACAACCAGTATTCACTTTGGATCACAATGTGCAGGATCAATCCGTAGCGAACTTGCAAAAGTATGCATCCATCGAAGACTTCGGTGGCCAAATGGGAGTTGATTTCCATCCGGCTGGACGCGGCATTGGCCACCAAGTCATGCTTGAAGATGGCTACGCCTGGCCGGGTACGCTGGTTGTTGCCAGTGACTCCCACTCAAACGTATATGGAGGAATAGGGGCTTTAGGAACTCCAGTAGTGCGTACCGATGCCGCCGCGATTTGGGCTACCGGCGAAACTTGGTGGCAAATCCCGCCGGTAACCCAAGTGGTACTGAGCGGGCAATTGCAAGCTGGGGTGAGTGGTAAAGACGTCATCGTTACGCTGTGCGGGCTGTACAACGAAGATGAAGTACTGAATCATGCGTTGGAGTTCACCGGCCCTGGAGTGGCTGCATTGTCGGTAGAAGAGCGCTTGACCATCGCCAACATGACGACCGAATGGGGTGCGCTAGCAGGCATATTCCCGTGCGACGCGGCAACGATTGAGTGGTTGCGGCAGCGCGCAGCTCAATCGACTCGGATTGCGGAGGATCAAATCCGAGCACTGGAAACAAATCCCCTAGCCGCCGACGTCGACGCCAACTACCGGCAAAAAATTCATTTGGATTTAAGCCAAATCGAACCGTGCGTATGCGGTCCGGATACGGTCAAAGTAATGAATGTAATTTCCAAAATTGCGGCCCACCAAATCCCGGTTAATAAGGCTTATTTGCTCTCTTGCGTGAATGGCCGCAGCGAAGACTTGGCTGCTGCCGCCGAAGTTTTGGCTGGGCGGAAGGTGGCAGATAGCGTTGAGCTATATGTTGCACCTGCCTCTGACCGAGTTCAGGCTGAAAGTGAAAGCCGTGGTGATTGGCAAAAGCTGTTAGATGCCGGCGCTATTCCATTGCCAGCTGGCTGTGGACCTTGCATCGGCATGGGTGCGGGATTGCTTGAGGACGGTGAGGTCGGAATTTCCGCGACCAACCGGAACTTTAAAGGTCGAATGGGGAGTCGCTCGGCGCAGGCGTATTTGGCGTCCCCGGCGGTGGTCGCGGCGTCGGCTTTGGCTGGCTACATTTGTGCACCGCAGGGTTTTGAGGGCGGAAATTTGGAGCGCAAAGTGGAAACGCCCGAGCCAGTCAAAGGCGAGCGCGCCGCAACCCCAATTTTGACCGGTTTCCCGGCCACTATGGAAGGTGAACTGTTGTTTTGCGATGCCGACAACCTCAATACCGACGGTATTTACCCTGGCAAATACACCTACCGCGAGGACATGACACCTGAGCAAATGGCCGCCGTTGCCATGGAGAATTACGACGACAATTTCCAATCCTTAGCCGAGGAGGGCGACCTGTTGTTGAGCGGTTACAACTTTGGCACTGGGTCGTCGCGCGAGCAAGCGGCGACAGCATTGGCTTATCGTGGCATCCGCCTGGTCCTAGCCGGCTCCTACTCTGCGACTTACAAGCGCAATGCCTTCAACAATGGCTACCTGCTGGTGGATTGTCCAGATTTGCTGGACCACGTTCGTCAAAGCTTTGGACCAGGGCCAGCAACCCGTCGTACCGGTTTGAAGCTCAGCTTGGATTTCCGCGCCTGCACCGTAACCCTGGGTGTACACAGTTTCGATTTTGCCCCGCTTGGCCCAACCGCGCAGCGACTCATCATTGCCGGCGGCCTAGAAAAACAAGTTCGGCAGCAGCTCGTTGGAGCTGCCGCCGAATAGGATTGTCGATTCAGTGGATTACTGAATTTCGCCAGCGACCACCTTGGGTGCATCCGTGACCTTTGGCTTAGCCAGGTCAGACGGATTCACCCATTCGCTGAATGCTGGTGGATTTAAGCTGCCGGCCAGATCCAATGCATCCAACAAAGTGGTGCTTGGAGTGGCCGAACTCGGACGCAAGAACAGTTCAGAGTCGACAGCTTTGATGACGTATTCGTCGCCATTCGGGCCCATGACTGCACCGTCGGCAATGCTGAACGCAGGGTACCAGCGGCCGGTTTCTTTATCTTCGGTGTGAGGAATGCCCCACAGACCGCCGTAACCAGCATATTGGATGAAGACAGTTTCGCCGTCGTGATCCGAGCTGTTGTTGGCGTCGTTGGCGGTGGTGTGGGTGTACAAGAACGACAGCGGCGGATCATAGGTAACCGGTGTGCCATTCAATGCCAAGGCGCGGTATTGGTTCCAGTCGTTTGGACCGGTTTCGTACAAATAGTACTCATCCAATTGCCATGCTTGCCACGGATCGCTCAATGCGCTGAATTCGGCAGGATCAGTCACCAACGGACCAGACATCATGCCCCATTCGTAAAGGCCACCTTCCGACGTCGCACCACTCGCCAAGCCGACGGCGGTCAGAGTGCCGTTATCCAAGTACAGGGTGCGGTCGCTCTTCTTGAACACGTAGCTGTAAGGGCTGTTCAAATCGGCTGGGTTACCGTCGTCCAAGAAAACTTGGCCGTTTTGAGCTTGCTCGGTGGTGATTCCAGCGGCAAGGTTTTCAACCACGCTGTACAAAGGAAGAGTAGTACCCATCCCGAACACGCTGTTGTCACCACTAACGTTTTCATGCTTTTGAATCGACATCGCGTCGTCGCCGTAGATGTATTCCACGTTGCCGCCGAGGCCTTCAGACCAGAAACTGACCCATTCGCCGTTGGCCAGATCCAACTGCACATCGTCTTCGGTAGTATCCAAACCTTCCCAGTTCATATCTTCATGATCCCAGGTTGCAACCGCCCAGAAAGTGCCCAGTACGCCTTCACCATGACGGTATTCCGCTAGGAATTCACTGTTTTCGTAAGTTTCTGGATCCCAGTACCAGTAGTGGAATTGGGCGCCGTCCATGCTTTCCAGAGTAACTTCCTCGCGGGACGTTCTCATCAAGCGGCCTGGCGCCATCATCACGGTGTAAGTCTTCTCTACACCACCTGGCAGGAAACCAGTAACGGTCTCGCCGTCCACCAAGTCAAAACCATCTTCGGTCCAAATGCCCCAGTAGTCAGCCCAACCATTTTTCTTGCCCTTTTGAATTGGGAAGCCGCCGATCAATTCGACGCGGTCGCCAGCGTTATCGCCACTGGCGTGGTAGAGGTTGTAGCTCCAGGTATTGCGATCAAAACTATCGCGTTCGAAGACTTCCGGCTCACCACCATCGGTTTTGCGCACGAATAGGTTTGAGTTGTAAGCAATATGGAACTCATGGCTAACAGGATCCATGCTGCCACCTTCCCAATCGGGCTCGGTAAACAGAACCCGGCCCAGACCAGTGCTTTTATCCTCGGAAACGCGAACTTCAGCGCGCGAGCTGAAATCCCACATGGTGTCTTGCATAGCAAAACCAAAGCCCATGTAACCAGCGACGGTATCGACCGAACGCAAGATCCCTTTCTGGAATGCTTGACTGGTAACAGTATCGTCTTCGCGCATGACGAAGTTCATGTCGAAGCTACCGTACGGGTTGTCGTCGTCTACGCCTTCATCGATGACAGCCTTGGCGAAAATAGTTGGGTTGCCGTCCATGCCGCCACCCATCGCTGCACCAGCGTCATCATCCATACCCCAAGGAACCCAAACGCGAGTGATTTGGTTCGCCTTGTTGTCGGTACGAGTAGCTTGCACTACCCAAGGAGTCAATTCAGTCTTGCGGCCAGAAGATTGCCCTTGGTCGCCCGTGCCAATCTCCCCCTCACCGACTTTCTCTTTGCTCTCGTCCACCAATGCGATGTATGCACCATCATTGACGAATTCCTCAGACTTAGTTTGCGCAATCATGCCCAAAATCTTGCCGATCTCTTGTAGCGGCTCGAGCGATGGGTCCCAAACGTGGGCGAATTGCGGGTCGGTGCTGTAATCTGAATTCGGTCCGAAGCTGTCTGCTGGACTACCAGTAAAACCAATACCAGGGGTATTAGCAGTTTGGCTTTGGTCCACGGTTACAACGTCGAGTTCGTCGGGCAAAGATAAGCCTTCAATATTGGCTGTACTGCCACCGCTGTCGCCACCTCCGCCACATGCAGTCAGCCCGAGTAAGGCCGAAAATGGAAAAATGAGTAGTTTTTTGTTCACGATTTTTTTGATGTCCGAGTCTCAGCGGAGTTGAAGTCGGCATCCTGGGGGAAGCCTCCGCGACTTGCACATCGGCAATTTGCGGTTCAACCCTGTAGAAACTTGAGCGAAAGCCGCTACAACTTGGCCTGTTTACGGTGACGCTTGGCTCGATAGAGAGCCTGGTCAGCCCGCGCCAACAACTCTTCATAGGTTTTGACTTCTTCATCCGGGAAGGATGCAAAACCCGCTGATACGCCGGTGCGCGGCGTCAATTCAGGAAGTCGCTCCCGAATCAAGGTTTCCGCCGATTCGCGCAATCTTTGCACCGTGGCTAGAGCCCCTACCGGATCGGTGTGGGGCATTAGCATCACAAATTCGTCGCCCCCCAAGCGGCCGACGATATCCATTTCGCGAATCCCCGCCTGCACCGCCGAAGCAAATAATTGCAGGGCTCGGTCCCCTTCGGCGTGGCCGAGCTGGTCATTTACCTCTTTGAAGTTATCGAGGTCGTAAAAAGCCACTGCCAACGGGAAGTGGTAGCGCTGAGCCCGTGCGAACTCCAATTGTCCGAATCGATCTAAAGCCCGCCGATTGAGCACCCCCGTAAGTGGGTCGCGCAATGCAAATTCTTCAATCGTGCGCCAAGCTCGGTTGGCACTTTGTGACCGTTTGCGTTCCTTTAACGCGCCGCGAATGCCGCGAATCAGCACCTCGGTTTCCACTCCGCGCGGATCGAATACCGCCACTTTTGGCGCGGCCTGGCCCAAGGTCTTCACCAAATCCCGGAATTGCTGACTACTAAATTGCTCGCCAACGACCACCGCATCGACCTCGCCGGCGATTGCAGCGCGCACCACCTGCTGGCGATTTTGAACGGTTCGAACCAAGCAATAAAGATCAGCCCGACGTAAATCGTCGACTAATCGCGCGGCTTGTTTCATATGCGCCCCGACCACCAATACGCGTACTGCCGGTTCCACTTTGACCGCGTCCGGGAGCAGCGTAGTGGCCGCGCCATCAGCCTTAGGCGGCACCGGCAAATGGTCCTCTAGATCGCGGAACAAATCATGCAGGCGACGCGCAGCCACCCGCATTTCGCGCATTTTTTGGCGAAAGGCCACCGGCAAAGCAGCCATATCCTCGTCCTCCAAGCCGGCCGCCCAGCGCAAGGCGGCCAGCGAGTTACCCAGCTCAACGGTCGTCGACCCCAACAAATCGAGCAGCAAATCGGATCGCTCCTGCTCCGCCAAAGACCGCAATTCCGCGAAGTCTTCACTCAAATCGTGAATTTGAGCCATGTAAAGCGGGGACGACCCCATCGGTCCGGGCAATTGTGAAACCCGAATCTTGCCCTCGCGACGCCCACCCGCTGTAGTTTGGTAGGTTTGGCGCGCGGTCCAAACGTTGCAACGGCGCACCGTATCCCACAAATCATGTTGCGAGACGGGGTGTTCCACCTGCATCACCAATGCCTGCCCTAGGGTGATCCCCGCCGGCAGGCTCTCCAAACACAGCCATTTGGCGGCGACGGAATTCAGGTAGATCAGCTTGCCGGTTTCGTCAGCAAGCAGAACGGGATCCACCATTCCTTCGAGTGCTGAAAGTAGTGGACGTTCCATAAGTTGTTAAAAGATTAAGCCTTTCACCAGAGGCTCGTAAGTCATGAAATCTGTGTGATGGACCACCCAGGCTTCAGGAGTTCGCTTAACCAAGTTACCCTCGCCGGCATGGGTGGCGACTATATGGCAGACGGCGTCCGGCACGCCGCATTCCTGCGCCAGACCGACGCCAGTGAATGGGTGCCGCAAGTATTGACCGCGTCGAGATTGCACGCAGTCGCCGTTGACCTTGTCGTATTCCAGCAACTTCCCCACATCGGCCAGGATAGCACCGGCGATGAGTTCATCTTTATCCATAGGCATTGCGTCGCCCATGAATTCAACGATTTTGCCGTAACTGACTTCTGCCAGGTGCACGACTAATCGCTTGTGCTCCATAAAAGTGACTGTGCAACCTTCCACGTGCAGAGTGAATGGGATCTCCGTTAGGTCCTTCGGGGCCAACGGGCTACGGTCAAAGGCCAGCATCCAGGTCTGGATCACTTTTTCACGTAGGTCCTGGTCCTGAATCCATTCGATTTCAGGCCAGATTTCTAATACTTCCTCGCGCTTAGCCATGGTCAGATTTTACTTGTTGCCGCGCCGATAAAGTAGCTGCACTTCGGGATCTATCACCGGACTTTTAATGGGTCCGCCGCTGAACTTCACCGTAGTGGATCGTTCCAGGATGGCATGGCGTTTTTCTTCGACGGTGCCATCCGCTAAAGTCCAACGTAAATTTAACCCAAAGCGAAACGGTTCGGCTTCTTGGGTTTGAGTAATGACCACCTGATCGTCTTGCCAATCAAAGCTAAGGTGTGGGCAATCGGGCCGATCCAGCCATTGCTTGAAGAACCAATCTAGCTCTAGGTTCGACGCAGTTTCCATCGCGGTTTGGAAATCGGATGTGACCACTGCCTGGCCGGAATGTTTGCGAAAGTACTGCCCGAGTCCGGCAAAAAAGACCTCGTCGCCCAATTCGGCGCGCAGCATGTGCAAAACAAATGCAGCTTTCGAGTATGTATTGACTGAACTGGAGCCGAAAAAATCGTCGGGTTGGCCATACTCCAGCCAGCGAATCGGCCGCAATCGACCCGCTTTACTACCCGACCAACGGCGACGAATTCCTTGCATGGCATTTCGGATGGGCGGCCCGATTTGGGCTTGTTCCATCAGCCACGGCCCAAGATAGCTGGCAAATCCTTCCGACAGCCAGGCGTCTTCCCAACGCGCATAACCGACCGCGTCGCCAAACCACATGTGAACCAATTCATGTGCCAAAGTGCTGTGGCCATGGTCGGAGCCGTCGAAAATGCCCTCCATCAGCCACACTAACCCAGGGTTCTCCATTCCGCCCCAGCGTGTTGGCACTTGTACGGTGGTGTATTTGCCATAGGCATAAGGGCCGAATTGTTTCTCCATTAACGCCATCCATTCTGCATGACGGTTTAGCCCGCGCCGCGCTTTGGCCAGGTCTTTGGCATAAACAAAATGCGGCTCTAGGCGCGGGTCGCCCTTCTCCTCCAAACGAACGTATTCGCCGACGGCTATGGCCAGCATGTAGGTGGAAATGTCCGACTTGGTTTTGGACACCCAAACGCTACTCGGAACTGCGGTATCACTACGCCCCATCAACTGAGTTCCGACGCCACTGCAAGCGACCTGGTTTTTCATCCCAGGTGTCGTCACCTCTAATTCAAAGCTGGCACGATCTCCGGGGTAATCTTCGCAGGGAAACCAACCACGGGCGAGCGTTGAAAAGTGGTCGGTATAAACCACAGGTTTGCCGTAGCGCGACTTTTTCCAGTAAATTCCATCGGCGGGCATGCCTTCGAAATGAGCTTGAAATCGGATTTTTTCACCCTTTGCCGCCGCTTTGGGCAAGCTCACCATCAAGCC
The DNA here is from genome assembly GCA_014382805.1 of Planctomycetota bacterium. Taxonomy (GTDB): domain Bacteria; phylum Planctomycetota; class UBA1135; order UBA1135; family UBA1135; genus JACNIZ01. The sequence goes on along the minus strand of JACNIZ010000151.1, from coordinate 8,560 downwards.
GATGGCGTCGCTTTGGCTGCTCAGCGTTGCGCCATCCATGGAGGTAAAACTCACCTGATACTGCTCCGCTTGCAGCAAATCCAAACGGATGAATTTCAGGTCGTCCACCTCGCTGATGAAGGTGTAAACACAGCTTCCCGCTAACCCCGGTTTGGCCGGATCCAAGTTCAGCTTCAGCGCATAGTTGATTGCGTCCTGCTCAGGGTAGCCGATGAAGCGCGAATGATCTGGGGTGGCGACCTGTTGGGCAACCGCGAGCAGTAGGGTAGTCAGCAGCATTTCAGTTTTTATTCGGTTAGCGCCAGAGTTTGCACCACTAGCTCGTGGATGCCATCGGCGATTTGGGACAACGGTGCATCGCACATGTAAGCAGCGGTAGAAACGATCTTGTTGGCGCTATCTACATGCGCTTGTTGCGGGCTGGTGTCGACGTGCGTGGCGCCCATGGCTTGCAGGGCGTCGGCGGTACCTGGATCGCTACCGATGGTAAGTTCAGCACAAGGTTGGCCCTTGAAAATGGCTGCGGCCAAGGCTGGCGCAATGCACAAAAAGCCCATGGGAAGATTGCGCGCTTTGGCTTCTTTGACGATGGCTTCCACCTGAGGATTTACCCTGCAATCGGCGCCGTGAATGGCAAAGTCACACAAGTTTTTTGCCACTCCAAAACCGCCTGGAAAGATCAACGCGTCAAGCTCATCTAGATTCAGTTCGTCCAGACTTTGAATATCGCCACGGGCGATGCGCGCCGATTCCACCAGGACATTGCGACTTTGTCCCTCGGCAGGTTCGCCGCGAAGATGATCGACCACATGCATCTGCTCCATATCAGGAGCGAAACAGCGCGCGGCTGCTCCAAGGCGATCGATGGACAATAGGGTTAGCACGGCTTCCCGGATTTCGGCGCCGTCCAAAAAACCACAGCCTGCTAGGCAAACACCAACTTGTTTCATGATTCTGTAAAGGTTTGATCCGTTCGGGCAAGTGAGAATGAGCGTGGGAATCGTCAGATTCTAGGCGGATTGCCACCAGCCTACTGCTGCGATTGCAGGCTTGCCTGGCTTAATAGCCTGCGGCTTTGTCGACCACGTTCAGCAGCGGCTCACCGGCGGCAAATCGACATAAATTGGCGACGTAAAGCTTGGTCCATTGCTCGCGGGTGAGCCCAGAGCTTCCGGCGACGTGTGGAGTGATGACCACATTCTTTTTCTGCCACAGGGCGTGGCCGGCAGGCAATGGTTCGGGGTCGGTAACGTCCAAACCAGCACCGGCAAGGTGACCGCTATCCAGCGCCGCCAGCAGCGCGTCAGTGTCCACCACTTTGCCGCGCGCAATGTTGATCAAATAGCTGTGCTTTTTCATCGCGGCGAAGGCATCGGCATTGATCAGGTCACGGGTTTCATCGGTTAGCGGTACGCACAATACGACGACGTCGGCCTGTGGAAGTAAGGCCATCAGTTGATCCGAAGTTTCTTGGCGATCCACATACCAAGGCGCGGCTATCTGAGAGCGGCGAGTAGCCCAAACCTGCATTCCAAAGCCTTTGCCGCGTTTGGCCACCTCATTGCCGATGCCGCCCAACCCGACCACCAACAAGGTGCGGCCGCGCAACGCAATGGGCTGCGTTCCACTGCCACCACGATTCCAATTCCCTCGTTGTTCCGGCTGCACATAATAGCGCACATCGCGAGTCAGACTCAGCAGCATGGCAAAAACGTGGTCGGCAATAGTCGGCCCATGCATGCCCTGCATATTGCTCAACACGATGTTTTCACTTTGACGCAAAGTTTGGTTGTTCAGCATGCGATCGACACCGGCGCTTGGCGATTGCACCCACACCAAGTTCGGCGCGGCGGCCAGGATTTCATCATCGACGTAGCGGCCATCCATGCCATGCACGCGGGCGGCGAACTCCAGCACCTCGGCATCGGTCGACGGCACCAGCACGGTCAAATTAGGCGCGCTTTTTTTGAGCGCGGCAATGTCCTCGGCAGCAAGAGAGGCAGCCATATAAAGCACCGGCGTTTTGCCACCATCAGTGTCTTTGGCAACGGTAGCGTGGCGCAGCGAACCGAGGGATTCCATTTCCTCGGCTGGTCGGGTTCCAGGCTGGGCGCATCCAGCGGCAAACACCAGGGCAGCAACCAATCCAAGCAGGCGGGAACGATTCAGCATGCACCTACGTTACTGCACGCGCCAGCCAGACCAGGCCTCAACTCCAGATTGGGCACGTTCGGCAAAGCGCTGGCGCATCAAAACCACTTGGTCGCGGTATCCCCAGGCTGATTTTGGCTGCTGCCGGAGCTGATCCAAATAAGGCTCGACTCCCCCAGCCGCCTTCACATTTCGACTCACCCGGCCAGGGCCGAGCCGATAGGAAAGCAAAGCCAAATCGACGTCATCCTTACGGTGCTGCAGCATGCGCGCCAAATAGTGTGCCCCCATGCGTAGATTATCCCTCGCGCTATACGGAGGCCCGACGACGGTAATGGACCTCGCCATTTCAAACGCCGTGTCCGGCATCAATTGGCACAGGCCCAGCGCACCGACCGACGAAACCGCATTTGCTTTACCGCGACTTTCCGCGTAAACCAACCCCGCTAAGAGGAATGGATCTTGAAGCTCGGCTTCAGCACTGGCTGCCAAAATTTCTTCGGCCCATTTTTCGACCGCCAACAACTCTTTATGACGTAACGGCGATGCGGGGCCTTCCAGCCAACTCCAACTTAAGCCGATGGCCAGCCCTCCGACCATCGCAAAAAACCAGAGCAAGTAGGATCTCTTCAATTATTCGCTGCGCTGGCCACCGTCGCTATTCAACCAATCACGCCAAGGCTTGGCCAACGACTTTAATTGCACGAGCGACAGCATCGGTGGGATGTGGCTGGCGTCGATGTTCGTCACCGAAGTCAGGTACATCGCACAAATGGCGCGCATATGGATTGGGCCGGTTTCTAATACCTCTAGCAAGTTGCGCACGATGGTCTTGGCACTGGCACCGCTACCTTGTACGAAGTTATTTTCTAACGCAAAGCCACGCCCTTTTAAGCCGTCGATTAACCAAAAGGTTGGATCTTCGTTGCTGTGGTCGCGCCACCAAACTTCGTAAACACCAGCCGGATCCGGGGTGGCGCGGAAATCTGCACCGGTTGATTGCGCCAACGCATCCAGTAATTCACTGTCATGCGGCGTTTCTGGCAAGTAGCTCATCAAAACCTGGACCGCAGCCGGTTCGCCTAAGCGACCAGCAAGAATCGAAGCCCGACGTCGGATGCCAGTATTGCCGTGGTCTAAATACTGACGATAGGTGCGCCTGGCAACAGCAGCGCCACGAGTCTTAACCGACTGATCAAAACTAGCTTCCAAAGTGGAGTTCAGATAGCGCGGCAGGATGTTCGCAAACATCAAATCCGCTTCCAAGCCGGACACTTTTCGCAATGCGGTAACCGCCGCCAATCGCACGCCGAAGTCCTCAGCGTAGGCGGCTTCCAGTAATGCGTCGAGAACCTCGGGGCCGGTGTAGGCGCCAAGAGCCAGCAGTGCCTCTTTGCGCACCTCGCGCGGAACGCTGGGGCGGGTCAAGGTCAGCACTGGCTCCAGCGCCACCGGGTCTCCGATTTCACCCAAAGAATGCAAAGCAACCCGAACCACCAGCACGTCCTTCCCGTTCAAAGCGCCAAGCAAAGCAGGAATGGCAGCTTGGCCGCCGTCGGCCAAGGCACGGGCAGCTGCAACACGTACCGGCAAGCGCTCATCCCCGAGACAAACCGCGCCAGCGTTAGGACCAAGCAAACGTAAGCCAGTGACCAGCAAATCAGAACGCGCTGGTTCGGAGAACTTGGTTGCGATTTCCACCGTCGGGGCGGTCAATGCTGGGTTGCCATCCATAAGCGCCACTTTCAAAACTTGCTGAGCCAGCTCAGGTTGCTCTTCCAACCCACCAAATAAATCCAGGAATTGATAAGCGGCTTGTTCGCCCCAGTGTTGCTTCAAACCAGGCCGCGCCAACAAATAGTCACACCAAGTTCCCAAAGATTCGGCGCTCAAGGAGCCCAAGCGCTCATTCTGGAATTTGACCAAGAGTTGATCGCGTTTGGAAGCAGTTGCAACATCCCATTGCTGGGCGGTGGTCCTCAAAAAGGCGTCGGCGTCATCACCTTTGGCAAGGAGCTGCCATTCCAACTCTTCATACATATGATCCAACTGCTCGGCCAGACCTGGCAACCAAGTGGCGGCCGACGAACCACGGAATCGAATGGGCTTGCGACGTCCGCCGATGCGCACTTCGATACCAGCTGTAATGGGGTCGGTTTGAAGGCCGTAGGACCCCGGCAGTACCGAAACGTCCAAAATCACTGTTTGTTGTAGAGCTGCGGCCAATCGGGTTAATCCATTGCTGCCCAAAACGCGACCCGGCACATCGCTAGATAAAGCCGACGTCGCGCTTGCAGTCAACAGTCGCGCCGACCTCCCTTGGTGAAACCAACTGACCTCCAACTGATGCTGATTGTCTGGGGTCAGCTCAAGGCGACCGCGAACCAATTGAAAGGTATCGCGGTTGGCGGTGTACCATTCCACCCAAGCACGCCGATTGCTAGAGCCGAAATCTTGGCCAGATATACGGCGCAGGCTTTTTTCAGCGAGTGGCGAAAAGCGTGCATATTGAGGATAAAACTCCACCCCACCAACAGCTCGGACCAATACCAATGGCAGGCTGCGTCGCAGAGTAGCCAAGTCTTGTTCGGTGTCCGAACGGAATATATATTCGGCGATGACAGCGCCGGCGATTCCAGACAAAAAGATGTCGTCCTTACTTAAATAGGGCCGCAACTTTTCTACCAGCGCTTGGTCGACGATTAATTCATCCGAATTTTGTTGCTGCAAGAGCAGGGCAAAAAGCAAATAAGCCAATTCGGAGCCCGGGGCAGTCTGCATGATGTTTTCATACAGGTAAGTGCGGTGGTCGACCGTGCCAGTACCGGCAATGCTATCGGCAGCTTGAAAACAGACGGTTACCGACGGGTCGCGCAGGGCCGCTCGCAAACCTGCTCGGGCTTCCACGGTAGTGGGATAATCAGCCAAAATTCTAGCGCAACGGATACGAATATCAGTATCGCGACCATGCTGCAATCCGCGCAACAAATCAGCTACGTAAGCTGGGTTTGGAGCTTCGCGGATTCGACCCTCGGCGAGGGTGCGAATCGGCCGCCGTGGGTGCGACAACAACGCAATCCCCCGAACCGGCAGCGAACCATCAATGACCACCGCTGCGTCTAGGCATTCGCGAGCGGCATTGACGTCGCCAACGCTAGAGGAGGTCTCCACCAAAACGCTGGCATCGCCCTCTTCACGGCTGCCCACAGCCCGTAAAAGCTGGGCAGCGAGCGCCACGGTGGCTGCATGGGGCGACCTCAATGCCTTCAAAGCCGTGATGCGTGTGCCCAATCCTAAACTTTGCAAGTTATCCAATGCTTCACGCACTTGGGTCTTGGTTGGGCGCTCCCGTTCCAGGGTTTGCTCCTCAAAGCTCACAAAAATCATTTCGGCACGATCTTTGGTCTCGCCCCAAAATTCGGATCTGAAGGCCCCCGTCGGTTCAGGGGTCGCCTCCTGAGTCGGCTCTTGTTTGCCTGCGCCTTGCGGCAAATCCAAGCGGCCACCGGACTTGCCGCCGTTGCCCTTATTAGGCAATTCACCACCCTGGGCCAGGATGGGCGTTGCGAGCAACAAAATGCTGATGATGAGATGGGGGCCGAATCTACGCACGGGAGAGCATTTTAGTCGCCAGCTGCCAGCCAGTTTCGGATCTCTTTGAGCTGCAGCAAATCAAGCATGCCGACGTCCCGTTGCGGGTCAAATACCTGAAAACGCTGATGGCCATGCTGTGCGACTCCGCGCAGGGTGCCCGGACCGCGTTGCTTGAGATCTAATTCGGCCACCTGAAAGCCATCGGCACACTCCACTAGGCATTCCAACCGCGGAATCGAACCCGGCTCGGCGATTAGGTCGCAAATGGCTGCTTGGGCGTTTTTTCCGCGTGCCAAACGTCCTCGCAGTTGATGCAAGCTAGCGACTCCGAAGCGTTCGGCGCCAAGTACCACCATGCGCTGGATGCCCGCCACATCCAGCCCGACTTCCACCACCGAAGTGCCAAGCAAGGCCAAAATTCGGCCGCTTTTGAAGGCTTCCACGGTGGCCTGTACCTGCGCTCCCGGCATGCGGCCGTGCACACTAGCCATCGGCAATCCCGACCATGCACCGGCTTGTAATTCGCGCTGCAAACTGAGCAGCCCGCCGTCACCATCGATACGCGGGGCAACCAGGAAGACGCGTTGGCCGCGGCGCATAAAGTTGGCCAATTCGGCTGCCAATTCTGGCCATTTTTGGGGCGGTTGGACGCGTGTTTGAACCTCAGCTTGGTTGCCAGCCCGAGTGCGCAAGACACACGGTTTCAGGGCGCCATATTGTGCCCAAGCCAAGGTGCGCGGGATGGGCGTCGCCGTCATCGTCAACACATGCGGACGAATCCCCTTTGCCACCAACGCCGCTTTTTGGCGCACACCGAAACGGTGTTGTTCGTCAAAAACTACCAAGCCTAAGTTTTTAAACCTAACCTGTTTTTGAAAAAGAGCATGAGTCCCTATCACCAGCCGTGCGGTTCCTGTTGCCAAATCACTCAAGCATGCACGTCGCGATTGTGGACTGTCGTCGCCGAGCAAGCAGCGCGGTTGAAGCTGCGCACCTTGTAGCCAGTTAGCAAAGGTCTGCACGTGCTGGCGCGCCAATATTTCGGTAGGCGCTAGTATCGCAACCTGCTGACCGGTAGCCGCGACCACCAATGCCAAAGCAAATGCGATCACGGTTTTGCCGCTGCCAACTTCGCCGTGGAGCAAACGGCTCAATGGGGCTCCAGTTGCCAAATCGGCACGTATTTCAGCCAAAACGGTTTGCTGATCAGGAGTAAGTTGGAATGGAACGCGAGCCAGAATGCGTTGCCAAATAACATCGTCGCTTAGGCGGGGATCAGCTTGAATAGACTTGAATCCATCTTTGCCCAATTCGCCCTTATCGGCCGCATGACGCGACGCCAAGTGACGCGCTTTTTCTAGCTTCAACACCTCACCCAATGCCAGCCGACGCCGCGCAGCTTCCACTGCAGCTGCGCTGGATGGATGATGCAGTTCCTGAATCGCCTGCGGCAAGGTTGGCACGGCGGCGACCTTTAATATTTCGGGCGGGAGTATTTCTTGCCAGGCGGTCAAAGCGGCAGGCACACCGGATAATTGGAATGCCGCGTGCATGGCCTTGGCCACTTGTCCCGCAGAAATGCCGTCGGCGTCAGCATAAATGGCTTCGAGTGCACCTGGATTTAGAATCTCATCCGGATTCACTCGGCGCGGCGCGAGCAACTGGCGGCCACGTTTCAACGACGCAGTTCCCTCCAAGCGCACCGTTGTTCCGACCTCAAAACGATTGCGCAGATAAGGCTGATGAAAAAAAAGGCCTTGCAGTTCGCCACTGGCGTCGGAAATGCGGATGCCAAGCACAGTTTTGCGCCCGCGCGGTCGAAACAGCCATACCTTTTCGATTTCGCCCTCCACTTGCACCCGTTGACCATCTTCAATTTCAGCGATGGCTCGCAAGCGCGCCGGCTGTTGATACTTGCGCGGCAGCAGCGCAAGCAAGCTGGCGATGTCGGTCACGCCAAAGGCAACGGCAAAATTTTGCGCCCGCTTCGGACCAATGCCCGGCAGTGCCGTTAACGGCAGATCGGCGGACACAGTAGGCAAGCACATGGTGGGAATCTACACCTTGCAGGCATGGCGCAAAACTACAATTCCGACATGGCTTCCAAGACTCCCCCTTCGAATAAAAAAAAGGTCGCAAAAACGGCCAGCAAACGGAAGAAAAAGATCGTCTCCAAAAAGCGCCCCAAGCGCAAAGTGGACCCTACTCAATATAGTATTCCGTCGTTTTTAATTCATGGCCAACAGCATACGGAGCAGTGGGATTACGACCACCATGTCGTGCCGCCACTTTCTGCTTCCAGCACTTTTAGGCTGGATTCCGCAACCCGTGGCGAAGCTGGTTTTTGCGGCTTCGCAGATCCATCGCTGACGAATCCCGACAAACCACACATTTATATCTATGAGCGCTTAGATGAACCAGTGCGCGGCATGTTGGAAGACCGACTGGCAGCAGCCGAAGGCGCAGAAATGGCGGTGTGTTTTGGCAGTGGCATGGCTGCAATTTCCGCCGCGTTGGCCCACCGCTTAAAAGTCGGCGACGAAGTGATTGCCCATCCAACTCTGTATGGGTGCACATATTCCTTGCTAGAGAACTGGCTACCACGCTTTGGCATCAAAGTTCGCTACCACGACATGGTGAACAAAATAGGCAGCATGCGAATCACCAAGCGCACGCGGGCGATTTACTGCGAAACCCCTTGCAACCCGACCTTGGATATTTTAGATATCGAGGCCATCGCGGCGCGGGTTAAGGAAGCAAACCAAGGTCGTCCTGAAGAGCAAAAAGCACGCTTTATCGTCGACAATACTTTTGC
>JACNIZ010000377.1 GCA_014382805.1 Planctomycetota bacterium | reverse complement strand
CAAAGGCCGAAGTCTTCTTCCCGTCCATCGCAGCAGGCTCAAAGGCCGAAGTCTTCTTCCCGCCCGTCGCAGCAGGCTCAACGGCCGAAGTCTTCTTCCCGTCCATCGCAGCAGGCTCAAAGGCCGAAGTCATCTTCGCGTCCCTCATCCGGACGTGGACGCCCGAAGTAGGCGTTAGCCGATCCGCAATCCGCAGTCGGGGCAGCGTTCTGCTCCCTGCGGGTTGAACTCAGTTTCGCAAGCCGGGCAAATGGCGGTTTCGGCGTCCATATTAATGGCCGCAGTCGCTTTGCCACGTTCATCTGTCGGCGTGCTGGCCTCTTGGTACATCTCCAAAAAGCGTTGCGCCCAAGCTGCATTTTGACTTGCGACCGCAAGCCAAAGTTTGGCACCTCAAGAATTGGGATTGCTGCCTGGCGGTTGAACGACTTGACTCGGAATGCCTTTGGCTTTCAGCACTTGCTGCATCGCTGCCAATTCCTTGCTGCCGCCTTGGGCAACAACGGCAACCTGCTGGGAAGTTTCGCTCATGATTGGATTATAACCCGGCTATGCTTGGATCCCCTGATCTCCCGAGCCTGCCGATTCCCTCCAAATCCGTGCCCACTGTCAAGGTATACCCTAGTGCCGACGAAGCCAGTTTGGCCGTTGCCAACCAAGTCGCTGCTGAAGTTAAACAACTTGAGCTTGTAGGCAAAACTGCTGTGTTAGGACTGCCAACCGGCGCCACCCCTGAAGCCGTTTATCGGTACTGGTGTCAGTTTCATAAAGAACGCGCGTTTCATTGGGGCAAGGTCATCACCTTTAATTTGGATGAATACTGGCCGTTGCCCAAATCAAGTAAGCACAGCTATCACTACTTCATGGAGCAACGCCTGTTTGGCCCGGCTGGCTTTGATCCCCGCAATACTTTCATCCCGGACGGCATGATCGCCAAAGCTCAAATTGACGAGCATTGCCGAAGTTATGAGGCAGCCATTGAACGCGTCGGCGGGATCGATATTCAATTGCTGGGTATAGGCATCAACGGCCACCTGGGTTTTAACGAACCAGGGTCTAGCCACCAATCTGCCACCCGATTGGTGGATCTTGCGGAAACAACTCGTGAGCGTGCCCAGCCAAGTTTCGGCGAGACGGAAGTGCCGCGCTACGGCATTACCATGGGTTTAAGCACGATCCTGCGTAGCCGCCATGTCTATCTATTAGCTTTCGGCGCCGCAAAAGCCGACGCCGTCCATTGCGCGCTGCATGGTTCAATTGACATCGACTGCCCAGGTAGTTTTCTGCAGCAGCACCCGAACGTGCATTGGGTGTTGGATACTGCTGCCGCAGCACAGTTGGAATTGGCTTAGCTGATTTCGTCGACGCGAACGCTCCGACCTTCTTGCGCCGATAGATCTGCTGCGAACACGACGCGGTGGGTCTGCAATGCGGTGGCAAAATCGGTGCGCGCCATCGGCCGATTTTCGGCACAGGCGTCAGTGAATTCTTGAAATTGCGGCTGATAAGGATGGTCGGCGACATCGCCTGAATCAATCAACGCAGTGTTGAGTTGTGACCAGCCATCCTTAACTAGGCCATCCAACTTATTGGAGTGGAATTGGTTGTCCAGAATACTTCCTTCAGATCCGCAAAGATGCACGTGGAAGTAGTAGGGCTGCAAACAATCGACGATGGATGCGACCTTGCCTATGTGGCCGTTTTCAAAACGTAGCAGGGTCGTGCTCGAGGTGTTGTATTCGTACGGCTTGAAAATTTCCGATTGCGACCGAGTTTGGTAACTAGTGACTTCCACTACCGGCGAATCCATGAAAAACAACATTGCGTCAAGCGCGTGGCAGCCAGCAGTAAGCAAGCTCGAGCCACCATGTTCCTTCTTCACGTTCCAAGGGAACTGACCATACCAAGGGCCAATGCCATGGAAATAATCTACTTCAGCATAATGTAAATCGCCGAGCAGACCTTGGTCGATCATCGATCGCACTAATGAAAAGTGCTTGGAGTAACGGCATTCAAAGCAAACGCCGCCTTGCACATTATTGCGCCTCAAAGCTTCTTCGATGCGCAGGCAATCCGCAAAGTTCATGGCGATCGGTTTTTCGATCAGCACGTGTTTGCCAGCATCCGCCGCTTGGATCGCCAATTCGGCGTGCAGCGATGGGGGAGTGCAAATATCAATCGCCCCGATTTCGGGGTCGGCAAGCATGTCGGCGAAACTGGTATACGCTTTGAGCGGTAAGCCGTGTTCTGCTTGCAGGTTTGCCGGATCTAGAGTCCGGCGCGAGCAAATGGCGTCGACTGTGGCGCCGTTTACTTCCTTAAAGGCTTCGATGTGGGCACTTGCAGCCCAGCCGTAGCCAACGATTCCAATTTTGAGTGGTTGCATGTCAGGGTTCTGGCTGCCTGCTTCACCTTGGAGGTGGTGAAACTTATGGCGAGCTAGCTTACCCTGTCAGGCGTTAATGAACAGCCTCGGGGTGATTCTCCGGGTTGTCGACGCCAGCCATGACTTGAGGGTTGGGGGTGGCTTTTGAAAGCCAGAAGAGTAGGGCCAGGAAAACGATGATTGCCGGCCAAACTGCTTGGGGAGAGCGTTTTAAGTCTTTGGGCATTTAGGTAACTCCGTCGGGACAGGTAAGACAGAGACTTCAAATTTCAGTATGCCATTGATATAGGATCTTTGGGGTAGCTTTAAGAGTAGTTTTTTTGAAGCCCAATAAAGCAAATTCCTAAAGTGATCGTGCTAACCACGCCAAAGGAAATGGCATGGGATGCAAAAGGACCCAGGATTACTGTAGATTCAGCTCAGTTTTATGAGCTGGGGACAGGCTCAGCATGGTGGCTGGCCGTCGCGCGAACAGTAATTTGTAATCGCCAGAAGGCAAATCAGAGCGCTCAACCACGCCCTCTTCGTTGGGGTAAAGCTGGTAGCGCAGCAAGCTACTGACGTGTACCAGTTCCAGCTGAGGTTTACTCCCAGGCCCCAATTCCGCTTCCTTAATGGCTGCGGCGGAAAGTTTTAATTGCAGCTTGCACGGCTGCTCAACTGTCAAATTTCCAAGGTTTACCGACCCGTCGACAACATCGAAAGTGGAGCTGCCGGTCCATTTTTGGTCGCGTAGGCGTAACTGCCATGCGCCAGAGGGAACGCCGCTGAAGAAGAAGTTGCCTTCCTTGTCGGTGCTGGCAGTGACCAAGCCCACCTTATTGGGGCGGTTTGGTGATTCTAGGATCGAGCCATCGCTAGCGAGAACTTGACGCTCCAGTTGCAATTGCAGTCCGCTGGCAGCGGCGCCAGCGGGCAAAATCAATTTGCCTTGCACCGTGTACTCTTGCAAGTGCAATGCGTGCTCCGTAATGCCAGACTTCAGGTCAAAGATCCAACGCTGTTCTGGGTGGTTTTCGTCACCGCGGAGTGAGACTTGGTAAAGCCCGACGCGCATCGGTGGCGAGGTCCATTCGCCGTCCTGATCGGTCCGCGGATGATCTGGGTTGCGCAGGTCGAATCGGCTTTCACTCGCCGGGTTGTGGGAGGCCAGGTTGATGAGTGCGTCTTTAACCGGGCGACCGTCACGCAATACTTTAAAGGTGGCGATGCTAACGAAATCGTGGCTGAGCTTATGTTCGGCCCGTTCTAGGGCGCTCACCGTGATACTGGCTGATCCAACAGGAACGCTATTTGGATCTATTTTTTTCGACCATGGGAACAGCGAATAAACGCCGGGTGTCAGGTTGAGGAAATTCGCCTTACCGGTAACGTCGGCACGGTTGGTTTGAATCGAACCTTCTTCCGATCGCAGGGCGATGCGCAAGCCTTGTAGTGGGGCACCGTCCGGACCATTAGCACTGACGGTGAGTGAGCCTACGGCGCCGCAGCTGGGC
>JACNIZ010000255.1 GCA_014382805.1 Planctomycetota bacterium | reverse complement strand
CGCAAATCGTAAACAATGGCTGCGCCCGGCTCTTTTTTCATGACCTCACGCGCTATTAATGTCGTGATGATGTCATTGCCCAAAGCGCGGCCGGTTTCATCAACGAAACAGCAACGATCGGCGTCGCCATCAAAGGCTGCACCCAATTCGGCGCCGTTGGCGAGCACGTGGGCCTGCAAATCCACCAAAGTGGAAAGCTTCAGTGGGTTGGCTTCGTGGTTCGGAAAGCTGCCGTCCAGCTCAAAGTACAAGCCGTGGTTTTCAATTTGCGGCAGCGCTTTGAGGATGTGCGGGAAAGTGTGCGCAGCCATACCGTTGGCCGCATCCGAGGCAATTTTCAGTGGCCGCGCCAAATCCGCCCAGCGGCAAACGTGGCTAACATAATCGGCCAGAGTATCGACTTGGCTGAGCTGTCCGCGCTGCGCTTTGGCTGCCGGCCGTTCCGCAGCCGTTGCCATTTGTTCGATCACTTTGAGACCGGTATCGCCACTAATCGGAATGGCTTCCTCGCGGGTCAGCTTGAAGCCGATGTACTGCGCCGGGTTATGACTCGCCGTCACGCAAAGTCCACCACCGGCCTTTAGATAGCCGATGGCAAAATAGGTTTGAGGAGTGCAGCACAGACCGATGTCGATAACATCCAAGCCACCGTCCAGAATGCCTTCCATGCAAGCACCTTGAATTTCAGGGGCCATAGTGCGCATGTCCCGACCAACCACGAGCGGACCTTGGCCAAGGAAATCGGCAAAAGCACGGCCAATGCGGTAGGCCAAGTCAGCGTCAATTTGATCGGGGTAAGTTCCCCGAATGTCGTAGGCTTTAAAGACAGACATTTTAGTTATGGGAGAGGATGGTTTGCAACGCCATTACTGCGTGATCGACGTCGGCGTCGGTGATGCCAGAGTGGGTTACGAAACGAAGCAGGCGTGGGCCTAATGCCAAAGCCTGAACTCCTTTTTCAGCCAATTCACTCTCTATCATCGGAGCATCCAGGCGCGGATCAGTGACTTCTAGGAATAAAATATTGGTGTCGGTGGTCTCCTGTGCCATCTGAATACCCTCCAAGGCTAGCGCAGCCAAGCTCAGGCGTCGGCAACGCGCATTATCTTCAGAAATTACTGGCAGTACCTCGTCGAGAGCGACCAAGCCACATGCAGCCAAATAACCGGCCTGACGCATACCTCCGCCCATCCATTTGCGGACGTGGCGGGCGCGCTCGATGAAAGCGCCGTCCCCCATCAGCATGGAGCCAACCGGGCAGGACAATCCTTTGCATAGCGAGACCGCCATCGATTCACAAACCGCGCCGTAGCGTTGGAAATCCAATGAAGTTTCGGCCTGGGCGTTAAAGATACGCGCACCATCCATGTGCACCGCCACCGAATAGTGTGCGGCCATGGAATGCACCTCTTCTAGGTATTCGATCGGCAAAATGCTGCCGCCCGAAAACAGGTGGGTCTGCTCGACACAAACCAAGCCCGTGCGCGGCATGTGCACCGACGGCGGCCGGAAGGAGTGGGCAAGATCCGGCAACGGCAACATGCCGCGCTCACCCAAGATCATGTTGACGTGGGCGCCAGCAATGCGGGCCAAGCCGCCGCCTTCGTATTGGAAGATGTGGGCATTGGCCTCCACGATCACCTCTTCACCTGGAACGATATGCGCAGCGACTGCACATTGGTTGGCCATCGTTCCAGAAGGCATGAACAGAGCGGCGTCTTTGCCGAACAGATCGGCAAAACGCCGCTCTAATGCGGCCACAGTGGGGTCATCTCCAAGTACATCGTCGCCAACTTTCGCCGACGCCATCGCCTCAAGCATGCGTGACGTCGGTCGGGTGACAGTATCGGAACGAAAATCAGCGAATCGACTCATTACAGGCTCTCAAAAAATCCCCGTACGCGTTCCATCGCACGTTCAATGTTTTCCATGGAGTTGGCGTAACTGAAGCGAATGTAGCCTTCGCCTTCGGCACCAAAAGATGTGCCCGCCAAACAACTGACTCCGACTTCATTCAGCAAACGATCTTGCACAACTTTGGCTTTCAGGCCAGTCGATTTAATCGACGGCATGACGTAAAAAGCACCTTTCGGCAGGTGACAACTCATGCCCGGAATATCGTTAATCAGTTGCACGATGAATTTGCGTCGTTGGTCAAACTTTGCAAGCATTTCGTCGACGGCAGACTGGTCGCCAGTGAGCGCTTCCATGCCGGCAATTTGCGAAAAGGAGGCGGTGCAGGAATTGGAGTTCACCATCAGTTTCGCAACCTGCGCGGCCAAGTCGGATCGCATCACGCCGAAGCCCATTCGCCAACCGGTCATCGCATAAGTTTTGGACCAACCATCCAGCAAAATGACGCGATCGCGAATTTCTGGGTCGGTCAACGGTGTGTAGTGCTGTTCACCGTCGTAAAGCATGCGGCTGTAGATTTCATCGGACAAAATCCATACGTCCGGATATTTTTTCAACTCAGCGATGATTTGCTCCAAATCATTTTTACCCGTCACCCCACCGGTTGGGTTGGCGGGTGAATTGAGAATTACCAATTTGGTATTTTCCGACAAACGCGAAATCACGTCTTGTGGATCTAGAGCAAATTGGTTCTCTTCCCGCAGCGGGCAAGACACCGCGGTACCGCCGACAAAATTAATCATCGACTCATAAATTGGGAATCCAGGGTTCGGGTAAATGACCTCATCGCCCTGGTTCACCAGGGCCATAATCGCGTAAAACATGGTCGGCTTGCCGCCTGGCACGATAACGACTTCGTCGGCGTGGCAGCTGATGCCACGCGACCTAGCGACGTAATCGGCGACACATTCGCGCGCCTGGGGCAGACCGGCGGCGGGTCCGTAGTGGGTGAAACCATCGCGCAGTGCCTTGACTGCCGCCTCCACAATGTTGGCTGGCGTGTCAAAGTCGGGCTCACCAATTTCCAGGTGGATGATGTCCCGGCCTTGGGCTTCTAAATTTTTGGCTCGAGCCAGTACTTCGAAGGCGGTCTCTGTGCCAAGGCGACCCATGCGATCGGCGAGGGCCAGGGGTGCGAGCGTGCTTGTCATGATGCGAGGGAAAAGGCTGACGACAAAGGAACGTGATGGGGAGTTTCGACAACGGCGCGACACGCGTCGTTGCCCTGGGGTATCCTAAACTTGCGCACCCGTCATGACACCCATCCACACCGCATTCCTGCCATTGATTTGCCTGGCTAGCTTGGCCTTAATTAGCTGTGGCGAGCAAGCTGCCACAGAAACCGCAACTTCTGCGGCGGCAACCACTTCCGAATCCGCGGCCGACCCACAAGCTGAGGCCACCAACGAGACGTCGGCAGCGCCAGCTCCGCAACAGGATGCGGTCGCGCCTCCGAATATCGTGGTATTCCTCATCGACACCCAAAGAGCTGATTATTTACAGTCTTATGGGCATGCGGCCGCGACCTCGCCGAACCTGAAAGCCTTCGCCGACGACGCGTTGATTTTTGATCACGCGTACGCAGCCGCCTCCTCGACGTCGCCGTCTCACGCCAGTATTTTCACCTCGACCTATCCGCAAACTCACGGTGTTTGGAATCGGGTCATGCTGGGCACTGGCGAAGAAGAGAAAGCCATTTACCCCAGCCTGGGCTACAAATCGGTGACCTTGGCGGAGGTTTTAGAGGACGGTGGCTACGAAACCGCTGGAATCTGCGACGGTGGCAACTTGCAAATCAACCGCGGCTTGGCGCAGGGCTTCACCACCTGGGATTCGAATTTTTTGGGCGCACACAATCGCGTCGAACGCGCCCAGAAATGGCTAGCCGAAGAACGTAAATCCCGCGAACCGTTTTTCCTTTTCTTACATACATATCAAGGGCACACTCCTTAGTTGCCTCAACCGCAATT
>JACNIZ010000027.1 GCA_014382805.1 Planctomycetota bacterium | reverse complement strand
AACTTGAATATCCTTTCGCATAATTCGGATTGACTGTAATCGCCATATTCAGCAGCAGCAGGTAGAATCACGGCGCCATGAGCACCACCAGCCCATCCAACAAATTTGCCGATTATCTTGAGCTCGGCAAACTGCGGCTTTCTTCGCTGGCAATTCTTGCCGTACTGGCCGGAATCATGATGGGATCGCCAGCCGAAATCCCTGGCTGGGGCTTGTTATTTGGCACCTTGTTGGGCACCGCTTTCATCGCTATCGGCGGTAATGCGATGAACATGTATTTGGAACGTGAAACCGACGTGCTGATGGATCGCACTGAGGAGCGGCCGATCCAGACTGGGCGCCTGCAAGCGCAGCAAGTGAAAACTTTTGCATTGGTGACCTTCGCGGCTGGCGTCGCCTTGCTGCTGATCTTCAGTAATTTGTACGCCACTTTGCTTTGTAGCAGTATTTTCCTGACTTACGTACTGATTTACACGCCGATGAAACGGCGTAGCAACTTGAACACTTTGGTCGGAGCTGTGCCGGGTGCGCTGCCGCCAGTGGTAGGTTACGTGGCAGTGACTTCAGAGATTGATTCCTACGCCATATTGCTTTTTCTCATCGTTTTCTTTTGGCAGATCCCGCATTTTTTAGCCATCGCTTGGCGCTACCGCGATCAATATCAGAACGCTGGCTTGATTATGTTGCCAGTGGAGGACCCCGACGGCCACGTCACCGGCTTGCACATGGTGACTTATGGCTTCAGCTTGTTGGCGGTCAGCGTATTTCCGGCATCACCAGGCTTCCAACTTTTTGGCAAAACATACTTTTATTCTGCCTTAGTGCTAGGACTCATCTTTTTAGCAACCACCGCCTTGGCTGCGGTCAAACGCAATTATGCAACGATGCGATTGTGTTTTCTGACTTCGATTATTTATTTGCCGTTGGTGCTGGCGGCAATGGTCTTCGATCGCGCGATGCAAGTCAGCGGCTGAGCTTATCGACCTTACTGCGATGGAGCAGGTAAAACACACAGCCCGTTAGCAGGTAGGCGGTGCCTTGGTGGGCGACGGCAACCGGTATGGAAATGAATGACAATACCGTATAGATGCCAAGGCCAATTTGGGCTACTAACAGCAGCAACAGCGCCTGGTTGACAAGCTTTAAACTGGCGGCGGGTTGCTGGCCCCGAATGCGCAAAAATAATTTGATGCCCCAAATGAGAGCAACCAATGCCAGCAGGCGGTGCAGATAATGAACTGCTAATGGTGCGTGCAGCAGATTGTTCCAAATGCCACCCTCGGCGTAGAAGTGGTGGGGCAGGTAATAGCCATTCATGTCGGGGAAGGTCATCGCCATATGGCCAGCGCGCAAGCCAGCCACAAAAGCGCCATAGACGATTTGAATCAACAGGAGCAGTAGGAAGCCACGCAGACTGCGACGCGTAGCCGAATCGACGATTTGCCTAGATTGACCTTGATAACGCAAATCTAACCACATCCACAAAATCCATTGCCCGACCAAAAAGGCCAACATCAAGTGTGCCGCCAAACGGAAGTGGCTCACCGCCGGGTCGTCGACCAAACCGCTCTTGACCATGTACCAGCCCAGCAAGCCTTGCATGCCGCCAAGGAAAATGGCGAACATAGATTTCCAAACCAAGCTGCGACTGAGTTTTTTCCGCGCCATGAAATACAAACAGGGCACCAGCACAACCACTCCAATCAAGCGGCCAATCAAGCGGTGAATGTATTCCCAGAAAAAGATGCTCTTGAAGGAATCCAAGTCCATCCAATGATTGACCACTTGATATTGCGGCGACTCCTTATACAACTCAAAAACTTCATTCCACTGCGCTTCACCCATAGGCGGTACTGCACCCATAAACGGGTGCCATTCGACCATCGAAAGGCCGGAGCCGGTAAGCCGCGTGATCCCGCCGACGAGTACCATCGCCAAAATCATGCTCCAAACGGAAATTAGCCAAATGCTCACCGCCCGAGAGGGCTTAGGCGCTTGCAGCGATTGCGACGTGCTCATTGCCGCGACATTCTATTTCATCGCCATCACAACGACGGATATAGCAGTGACTGGTCGGCCAGGGGAACGATTGCAATAAACATGTTCGACATCGCCAGGGAAGTGAAGCAGGCAATCCTTTTCCACGGTAACTTCCTGACCTTCTACGCTGAGGGTTGCGGTTCCATCGGTGACCATGAAAAATTCCTGGCTACCTTTGGGGTGCAAACGGCCAAGCGAATTGCACCCGGTAGCAAGGGTGACGTGCTGAATCAAAACTCCACGGGCAGTCACCGGCGACATTTGGCGCGCCAAAAAGCGGCCAGCGTCGGAGGTGATTTTGCGCACGTCGGCGGCCCGCACTAAATAGCTGCGTTTTTCGGTGGGGGGATTCACCAATTGACCCAAGGTGACGCCCAAGGCTTCGGCCACGGCCATAACATTATCCAGGCCAGGATTGCCGGCGCCTTGCTCCATGGAGGCCAAAGTTGCCCGTGGCAGACCTGCCGCTTCCGCCAATTTCTGTTGGGTTGCCCCTGACCTTTCGCGGAAATGCTTGAGGTTACTGGGCAAGTAAGAATGCCGGGATTTGGGGCGGGCAGCCATCTGGACAGGATATCGTCAAATGGTGGCGAAGTTCCAGTACTCCGTCAGCAATCCCGGGCCCGGCCCTATTAAAATTTTGGGCCGTCTGGCGCTTATCTGGAAGCCAGAAATCCCCCCAAATTCCCTCCGTGAGCCAGAGATCCTCTGATCCGTCTTGCCCACACGGCATGCCGTGGCTAGAGGTGCACGGCCACGCGAAAATCCATGCAGACTTCCGACTTGGTCCACGTCAACGCGACGCTGAACGCGGTGGCCTTCGTGCTGATTCTGCTGGGGTTACGGGCAATTCGGCAGGCCAAAATCGATCTGCAGCGGCGCCAGGAATGGGAATTACTCCACAAGAAGCGCATGTTGGGCGCGGCGACGGCGTCGGCGTTGTTTTTGGTCAGTTACCTGGTTTATCACGCCACCAACGAGCCGGGTCGCTTTGCCGGCAAAGGCGCGATCAAAGTGGTGTATCTGATCATTTTGTTCAGCCATGTGGTGTTGGCCGTAGTGCAGGTGCCACTGATTTTGGCCACCATTCGCTGGGGGCTCAAAAACCAGCTGACGAAACACAAAAAAATTGCCGTTTGGACGGCAGCGATTTGGATTTACGTCTCGATCACCGGGGTTGTGGTTTATTTAGCGCTGTATCACCTGTATTAGCCAGTTCGAACTTGGCCCATTATGGGTTTGGAGGTGATTTTGTTTTTTAACTGGCTCCAAAGCATGGCCCAGCAAGTCACCAACGTGGACGGCATCATTCAAATGGTATTGATCGCCACCGCGGCCTGGTTCATCATTGCCGGCATTTGCCTAGCGCGATTAAGGGTCGCCAGTCAAGCCAATGCCTCGCTCCAGCCACAGCCAAATCCAACGCCGGCGCAAATCAGCGGCATGGTGCATTTGGCGTGGCTGGCCATTCCATTGCTCGCCGTTCCTAGCGGCCTGCAAATGCATCGCTCGCATCCCGACTCATTCACCGGCGCCGACGGACTCCCGCTCGAGCAACGATTGCCAGCCACTGGCCGTTCCGCTGAATTTGTGACTACTGAGTTGGTGGAAAATCCAGTGCCAATCGCGGCGCTGAAACCCACTGTTCACCCCATCTAAATCATGGCGCACGAACCTGACGAACCCGCTGTCGGTAACTTAACTACGATCACCGTAGTTGGATCCGTGGTTGCTCTGGTGTTGGCATTTTTGGCCGCAGCAGTTTCCAACCAGTTGGAGCACGGCATACCGGACAACTACAGCCAAAGCCAAAGCAAATAAACGCCTTGGCTTTGCCCTTTTTTTC
>JACNIZ010000154.1 GCA_014382805.1 Planctomycetota bacterium | reverse complement strand
TCTCCAAGCAAACTTTTGGCGATATCCAGTTGCATTTGGAATGGCGGGCACCGGATGAACCGGATCGTAGCTCGCAAGGCAAAGGCAATAGCGGTGTGTTTTTCATGGGGAAATATGAAATGCAGGTACTAAACAGCTACCAGAACAGAACTTACGCTGACGGCCAAGCTGCCGCCCTATATGGCCACATGCCGCCGCAAGTCAACGCCATGCTGCCCACCGGGCAATGGCAAAGTTACGACGTATTGTTCACCGCCCCGCGCTTCAAAGAAGATGGAACGTTGCTCAGCCCGGCTTACGTAACAGCTTTCCACAACGGAGTCTTAGTGCACAATCACCAGGAATTATTAGGCCCCAGCGGCCACAAATCGGTGCCAAAATACAAAGCTCATGGGCCAAAGTTGCCTCTTAAATTGCAAGATCATGGCAATCCAGTAAGCTATCGGAATATCTGGATCCGAGAGATTTAGGCAGAGAAAATGGAACTTTAAGGAGACTTTTTCAGTCTATTTCTTAGCAGTGCGCCCACTCCAGGATTTGGGCTAAAGGGTTTCGAAATCCTTTTCCGAATTCCTGGGGTACACTTCCGCGACTCAACCACTGTCTCCTCATTGTTTCTTCCATGATTTCACCCAAATTCCTACTGTCGACCTGTCTCTCGACATCACTGATTTGCGCCCTGGCCCCCGCTCAATACGGCGGAGAGTGGTCATACATCCGCGAAATGCGGGGTGAATACGGTGAAATCGGATTCGGCCTCGCCATGGCTATGAACGGCGATATGAACGGTGACGGTGTCGACGACATCCTGATCACCGCCCCCGGCAAAGCTGTAGGTGCTGGCGGCATCTACCTCTACGATGGCGCGCTCAACACCAAAATTTGGGTGATCAATGGTCAAGCCACTGCTGACCGCCTCGGCAAAGAAATCATCTCTATGGGTGATACCAATGGCGATGGTTACTCCGAATTCGTGGCTTCCGCCCCAGGGCGTGACCCAGGCGGCATGTCTTACGCTGGCAGCATCTACCTGTTTGATGGCCAGAACCCATCCAATTTCACCATCATTGACGGCAAGAACCAAGGGGACAACTTCGGAACTTCCCTACTTCGAATCCCAGACATGAATAACGACGGCTTTGATGAGATCGCGGTTGGTGCAGATATGTTTGACGGCCCAGTACACATGGATGCTGGACGGGTCTACATCTTCGATGGCGCGACTCAAAATGTCCTCCTGCGCATTGACGGCGTTGAACCGAACTCTCGCTTTGGTTCGTCCTTGGCCGTGATCGGTGACCTTAATCAGGATGGCGTGGCTGATCTACTGATTGGTGCAAAAGGTACCGATGTAGGCGCTGACCTTGACGTCGGCAGGGCTTTTGTAGTTTCTGGCGCCGACGGCAGCGGACTCCTTGCCGTGACCGGTGAAAATGCGTCAGGCTTTTTCGGTTCAAACGTTTCGGAGGCCGGCGACGCAA
Source organism: Planctomycetota bacterium (assembly GCA_014382805.1). Taxonomy (GTDB): domain Bacteria; phylum Planctomycetota; class UBA1135; order UBA1135; family UBA1135; genus JACNIZ01. The sequence continues at coordinate 18,874 of JACNIZ010000154.1, read as the reverse complement.
ACGGCGATGGCATTCCTGAATTCCTAGTCGCAGCACAGGAATACACCGACCCCGTTTTGGGTGCGGAAGTTGGTGCGGTTTACCTTTACAACGGCGCCACCGGCAACCTGATGCGGCGCTGGGTTGGGGAAGCTGCTGGCGATAAGTTCGGTGGTTCCATCGCAGGCAATATCGACGTCAACGCTGATGGTGTCATGGACATCATTGTCGGCGCTCACATCAAAGACCTAGACAACCTACCCGACACTGTGGCTGGCGCGGTTTATGCCTACAGCGGCGACGGCAACGACCTGCTTCTGAGCTGGTACGGCACCGGTACTCGTGAGCGCTTGGGCTCGGAAATTGAAATCGTCGGCGACACCGACAATGACGGCTACGTCGAGTTTTTCGTTGCCGCCCCTGAATGGCGTCCGACCCCGTCCGACCCACGCTATGGCCGCATCATTCAATTGGAGTACAACTCCTGGATGAGCGCCGACAACCGTGACATTTCGGCGGCCACTGGTGGCGAGATTAACTTGGACATCGACTTCCCTGATGTAGCTGCCAATCAAAATTACACGGTGCTGTTCAGCCTCGGCAAAGGACCTTACTTTGTAGGTGGTGTGCCGATTCCCTTGTCTCCAGGCACCTTGTTCTGGCGCACCGTTGGCGGTGATTTCAGCTTCCTCAGCAACCAAACCGGAATGGTCGGCGCGCTAGATTCAAACGGCGCAGCGGCGGGTTACATCAACCAAACCGGGCTGCCTGCTAGCTTCATTGGCATGGAAGCCTACTGCGCTGCAGTGACCGTCGATGGCACAGGCGCGGTGACCCACTCTTCGGGTCGCACCACGATTCACGTGCTGCCTTAAGCGCCGCTGAATTACGATCTCCGCCGCCCAAGCACCCCGCGTGCTTGGGCGGCAGTCGTTTCCCCCCAGCCGCTTGTCCTCCAACTTAGCCGTTTCGCCCGACCCAGAGCTGGTCACCACCAAGCGAGTCTTCCGTTTGTGGCTGCCGCTGGCGTCGAGCTGGATGCTCATGGGTATAGAAATCCCCATGCTGACGGCATTTGTCGCCCGTTTGCCCGATGATCGCATCCACTTAGCAGCTTATGGCAGCGTGGCCTTTGCCATCGCCTTGGTTATCGAAGGACCAATTATCCAATTATTGGCTGCATCGACCGCGCTGTGTAGCGACATGGATTCCTTCCGCAAGGTGCGACGCTTTATGTACGTCGCCGCGGGCGCGCTGACCGTGCTGCATTTGGCGGTGGCATTCAGTCCGGTGTACGACTTCATAGCGCGCAGCCTACTACAAGTCCCCGAAGAGATTATTGAACCAGGCCGATTAGGTTTACAACTGCTGACCCCGTGGACGGCTTCCATCGCCTATCGACGTTTTTATCAAGGGGTTTTGATTCGCTACGAACGCTCCAAACTGGTGGGCGTCGGCACCGCGATTCGATTGCTGGCATTAACGGCGGTTTTGTCGGTCGGCAGCGCTCTGGCCCATTTCGACGTTTGGGAATTGCCCGGCGTAGCGGTCGGCGCCAGTGCCGTTTCCATTGCGGTGATGGCCGAAGCCGCTTTTATTGGTTGGTGTACACGACCTGTAGTCGCCGATCATTTGCTCGGCACACCCGCCCCCGACCCACCTCTGAGCCGCAAGCGTTTCCAGCGCTTCTACCTGCCGCTTGCTCTGATGCCGTTGTTGACCCTGGTCATTCAACCGACGGGCTCAGCAGCGATGAGCCGCATGCCTATGGCGATGGAATCTTTGGCCGCCTGGCCGGTCATTCACGGCCTATTATTCCTGATCCGCAGCACCGGTTTTGCGCTCAACGAAGTCGTCGTCGCCCTCATGGGCAAACCTGGCGCTTACATGGCCTTGCGCAAATTCACCATGTTGCTGGCGACGGTTACATCGGGCTTTTTGCTGATCTTTGCAGTCTCACCACTGTCTGAAATTTGGTTCGCTCAAATCTCGGGCTTAGATCCAACCCTGGTGCAATTTTGCTCCACGGCATTGCTCATTGGAGTTTTGATGCCGGCCTATCAAGCGCTGCAAAGTTGGTACGGGGGGATCCTGGTTCATGCCAGACAAACTCGTGGAATCACTGAAGCCGTAGTGATTTACGTCATCGTGGCAGTGATTGGACTGACCACTGCCGCACGTTACAGCTCCTATCCAGGCATCTACGCTGCCTTAGCAATTTTTGTGCTCGGAGGGCTTTGCCAGACCGCCTGGCTGGCATGGCGCTCGAAGAACCTAGGACACAGCCCTAAGGCACAATCGTAACCACGACCGCCGCAGAAGAAACCAAGCCTTCTGCAGGCGGTGTGTACAGGGCAGCTGCGAAGTAGAAGGAGTTGCCTACGTAGCTAGTGGCTGCACCAGGGGGAAGCGTTAACAAGCACTGAGCCTCAGCATTTGCGTTCAGCTTACCAATTGAATTTTTGAAATAGCTGGGTGGGTTTGGCGCGATGAGCTCGTCCCACAAAAAGTCACCGGCAGTCAGCGGAATGTCGATTCCACCTAAGTTGGTCGGCCCCATTCCGGTAGCAGAGCCCAGCAAACGATAGTTAGCTTGCGCGAATTCTTCGGGGAATTGCAGGCTAAAGGTCACCACGCCGCCCGCCGCCGCCGAGAAATTTTGCCCGTCGCCAAAAAGATAGGGGCTGTAGCCGACCACTGCTGCCCAACCAAGTTCAATGAATGGACCCACATCGAGCAATGGCGCGCCAATCAACATTTCCCCCATCGGGTTTTGGTTGAGATCAGGTAACAACGCCACCGCATGGCCGAGGAAGTCGTTTTCGTTGGCACCCCAATATTGGTAAATGATGCTGCCATCCAAGCCCGAAGCAGCAATTGCTGTACCCACCGAGTTTTGGCCGTTGTGATCAGCACCAGTTGCGCCAGTGATCAAATCTGGAATGGAGTCGTTGTCGATATCCATGCCACCATTCACCGCAGTGCCAAATGCGTCGCCACTCGCCGCACCGTCTTGCTGCAGCAGTAAATTGGCGTTTTTACCCGAATACAGATAGGTCGAACCGGCGTCGACTTTACCGTTGGCATCGGTCAGCGGGGCGCCGACGTAAAAATCTGCATAGCCATCAAAGTTGACGTCACCAGCTGCGCTGAGGCTGAAACCGAACCAATCAAATGGAGCGGCCCCATCGATTCGGTGCAGGCGGCTGCCGTCGCTGCCGGAATAAACAAAAACTCGGCCAGCCTGGATTTGACCGTTGGGACTGGCGGTAGGGACGCCAATCATGACGTCGGGGGTTCCGTCGGCGTTAGTGTCGCCAGGACCAGCAATGCTGTAGCCAAAATAATTGTTCGGCTGACCGCCCTTCCATTGGCGCAGAATGGATCCATTGGCACCTGAGTACAAATCTACGCAGCCAGCTTGATTGAAGCCGGATTCGCTGCACCAAAGCGAGGTAACCAGGACGTCGTCGAAACCGTCACCGTTGACGTCGCCCGCACCGGCGACGGCAAAACCGAGTCGATCTTCGCTGCTGCGGCCATCAAAACGGTAGAGCTTTTTGCCGTCGAAACCGGAGTAGACATAGGCCCGGCCTTCGTTGGCGCTGCCTGGCGGGCTGACGTAAGGTGCGCCGATAATGACGTCGTCGTAACCGTCGTTATTGACATCGCTTGCAGCGTCTACACAAAACCCGAAATTGCCATTTTCGGCCACTCCAGGGAAGGTCCGCAGCAGGGAGCCGTCGGCACCGGAATAAAGGTAAGCCGCTCCGACGTTGGCTAGACCGCCAACCTCAACGCCAATGGCACCAACGATGTAGTCCTCAACGCCGTCCGCATTGGTGTCGCCCGCGCGGGCGACCGAATAGCCCATTTGGGCGTTGGCATTTTCCCCCAGGTGTTGAAACTGGGCGTAGAGGCCACCGCCCACACTTTGAGCGGGAGTCCATGCTGTCAGGGCGGCCAAAGCCAGCCCTGCAGAAACGGTTAGAGAGGGGTGCATTTGAGGGACGCTGAAAGGCGAAAGCGGCGAAAACAGGCACCGAACGCCGATTATGGGCAGGGAAAGGGAAGTAGTCCCTCGAATCCTGAGCAAGTTTATCACGATAATTTACCGCTGGCGGCATTAACAACGGGCCAGATTCCACTGCTGCTGCGCTAGGATGGCCCAATGTCGATAGCCGTCGCCACAAGCCTTTGCACCTTAATTGTTTGCCTTTCACCGCTCAGCGCTGCTCAGCAGTCGAGCAGCGATAAGGATCACGCGCCACCGCCACTAGAAGTGGACGGCGTAATCGGGATTCCCATCGACATCCTCAGTATTCAGGCTGAAGTGGTGTTTGATCTGGAAACTCGCACCGCGATGGCCAAGGCCGACGTTCGCTTCGAGATGACCGCGGACGGAATGCCGCTTTTTGATTTGCGTCAGAAAATTGCCAAATTGAGCTGCAACGGCGTAGAGCTGGACCCTGAGCTGGTGAGTAGCCATAAAACCGGCGCCGGTGGTGCCCGCATCCGTCTGCTGCAGAAAGAATTGGCCGCCGGTACGCAGCATCTGCTGCATTTCGAATACCCCTTGCTCAAGCCAAACTCGCCGCGTGCGCAGGACATTGGCTGGGGCGATGGCACTTTGGATTGGGACTTTTTCTTCTCTGACTTGAACTGGGGCCGCTATATGGAAATGTGGTTTCCAGCGAACTTGATTTATGATCGGTTCAAGTTTGACATGGATTTGAAAATCAACGGTGCTACTGACGATCACCAAATCGTCAGTAACGGCGACGTAACTGAAGTCGAAAAACAAAAGCACTGGCAGCTGTCATTCCCGGCGACCTTTGCTGCTTTTTCGCACATGTTAGTGGTGGTCCCTGATCACAAGGTGACGCGCTCGGCGAGCAAGGTCAAAGTTGGTGATCGCACCATTCACCTTGACGTCTGCAAGTTGAATACGGCCAAAACTTCGCTGCAGGACATTCATAAGCAGACCGCTGATTATTTGAAAGAGTTCAGCAAGTCAACTGCGATGTGGCCGCACGGCGATCGTTGCACCGTCTTCGTATGGACCGGCGGTCGTTCCATGGAATACGACGGCGCTACTACAACTTCCATGGGCGCACTTGGCCACGAGCTTTTCCACAGCTGGTTCGGTCGCGGTCTTAAGCCGGTTAGTCAGAACGATGGTTGGTGGGATGAAGCCTGGACCGTTTGGTTCGCCGACGGCGGCCGCAAGTCGCCAAAAGACATCCCTGCAAAAGGCAGCCCGGTCGAGCTGTCCTCGCCAAACCCATACAACCGAACGACGAATATGCTGGCCTATCAAATGGGTTCGCTGTTTTATTCGCGCCTCGCCAAGGAGCTTGGCGAAAAAGAGTTGATGAAGTTAATGGCCGAATTCTTCAACAAGTACTACGCCACCGGAGCATCTACCGAGGACATGGCGCAATTCCTCTACGCAAAAACCCAAAATGATCAGGTACTGCAACTGTTTCATCGTTACATTTATGGGAAGGAAGGCAGCGTCATGGACAAAAAAAACCGATGACCTAGCCGAGCAAAATCCCCGCCACTGCTTTTGCCATGACTACACCAGAGCAATACTCGGAATTAGAACGGCGGGTCGCCCAGTTGGAAGATTTGGTGGCGAAACTGCAGGTTAAGCCAGTAACCAAAGTGCCAAAGCCGCCGCCAGTCGCAAGACCGGCGGCGGTTCCCGCTTTTATCAAGCCCAAACCGACGGCACTGACTGAATTAGCCGCAACCAAACCGACGACGTCACTCGGTGAGCGCTGGCTTGCTCGCGTCGGAGTTCTGTTTTTCTTTCTGGCACTTTCGTTTTTATTCAAATACGCGATTGATCACAGCTGGATCACGCCGACCTTCCGTTTGATCATCGGCGGAGTAGTTGCCAGCGCCATGATGGGCGTCGGTTTAAAACTGCATGCCACGCGACGGCGCTATAGCCAGATTCTGCTCGGTGGGTCGATCGCCATTTTTTACCTGTGCGGATATGCGTCGCATCAGCTTTATGGCTTGGTCGAGCACACTCCCGCCTTCTTTTACATGGTGGTTGTCACCGTGGTCGCGCTGCTGCTGGCGGTTAAGCAAGACCACCCTTCTTTGGCCTGTATCGGTACCGCCGGCGGATTAATGACGCCCTTCCTGCTGCCGACGCCGTGGGGCACGATCCCCGCTTTGGTGGTTTATTCCAGCACCATTCTTCTCGGTGGCGGCGTGATCCTGATGCGTCGCGGCTGGCGTAGTTTGGTGACCACTCTTTGGCTCGGCGGCTGGCCTGTAATTTGGTATTGCATCGATGAAATCGAAACCATAGATCGCGACTTCTTGTGGCTGGGCATACCGACCTGGTGGTGGATCGGTGGTTTGCTGCCGTTTTTATACAACTGGAAGACGACACGCTTTCCGGCACCAACCGCCCAAGCCAAGTTCCCGCCACTGTTACTTCGCGTAGGCGCGGTCGTTTCAAGTCTGGGAGCATTTGTGCTCATTTCGTGGAATTGGCATTTAACGGAACGCAAAGAGCTCTGGCCGTTGGCATTGGTTTTTACAGTCGGCTACTTGACCTTGGCCTTTTGGGCCAAAGCACGTGCGCAAAGCTTAAAGGTGGCTGTCGAAATCGCGGTGATGTTCGCCGCACTCACGTTGGGCATCGCCTTCGAGGACGATTGGGCATTCCTTAGTTTGCTCGCTCTTGCATTAGGGGTTTTCGAATTGGCGCAACGACCCAGCTTTGCCAGCTCGCGGTTTTTGTCCTACGCGTTGATGGTCATCCTGGGCTTATGGTTTGCAGGCGACACCATTACCTATCTCGGTACCCGCGGAGGAGCTAAGGTCGATTTGACCCTAATGCTCAAATTCTTTTACCTGCCTGCACTGCTTTGGTCGGCACGGTACGCGCCGACAAAGGAAGGCAAATTTGGTTTCCAAATTGCTGCCTATGTCGGCATGTTGGCATGGACTTTCCACGGCTTGCGCTACTTGGAAAACGGCCTCGCTTACACCAGTGCCGCGTGGGCCGCGCAAGGCGGCTTGGCATTGCTGTTTGGCCTGAATAAACGCATACAAGGTCTGCAACACATCGCTCTGGCCACCTTAGCTTTGGTGTCGGGCAAAATGCTGCTCTTCGACATGGCCAACATGGACATGATTTGGCGCATTCTGCTGTTCTTCGGCGTGGGCGCGGCCTTCCTTGGTTTGAGCTACCTAATGAATCGACCGCGCAAAGCCGCCTAAATTCAGTTGCTTTAGCGCCCAAAATCCGTGGCCATGAAAGACGTCGACCTGATCCGTTTTTACGCCAATGATGCGGCGGAGGACGTCGCCGGTTGTTGGGAAATTGGCGCGGCTGAAGCCGACTTACCGATGCACGCGTTTTTGCTACCGGGATTTTTCAAACTGACCGACGGTGGTAACTTTTGCTTTCCGCCTAAGCTGAGCAAGGCGGCACTGAGCAACAACCTCGTGCTGCGTTTGAATCGGTTGGATCGCGTCGGCTATGGCTGGTTGGCTGAGTTGCAGTTGGCTAATTATTACGATGCGCTACGCAGCAATTTTGCAATGGAGCAGTGTCCGGGTAATGCCGGGCATAGCTTGCGCGAGCAACTTCATGGAGAAGCGCGATCCGTTGGTAGTTTGCTGGGCAACCCGTTGCTAAACCATCTTGGAATAGTGGCGATGATTCGCACTGCCGACGAAAATTGGATTATTCAGCAGCGCAGTTCCAAAGTCGCCAACCGCGGCAAAACGTCGTCGGCCTCGGTGAGTGGCGCGGTAAGCGCGGAGGATATTCGCACCCAGGATGAAATGCACGGCGCCAGCGGGGCTGACGCGACAGCACCGCCGCTGCAGCAACGAATCAATCTAAGAGCAGTGCTTGAACGGGCGCTACGGCGCGAATGCCAGGAAGAATTGGCGGTGCCGCTGGCCGAAGTTCAATTCCTCGGTTTGCTGCGGGAATTCCAACGCGGTGGCAAACCGGAAGCATATTTTTACGCCCGCACCGCCGCCACTTTGACCGAAGTCGTCGGCCGTCATCGTTTGGCTGGCGACCGCTGCGAAGCCGACGCCATCAGCGCTGACGTAATCGCACCGCCCAATTTCACCTTGCGCACCGGTCTGACTCTGTGCCAGCAACTGGGCTTGGGTTAAGCTATGCGGCATATGCTCGCATCCGAAGCACGCTTGCAACTTCCGCAGTGGTTGATGGGTCAAATCCCGACCTTGCAAGGGAATTATCTGGATCAAAATGCGCGCATGGAATTGGCGATTTCGCTGGCGCGCCAAAACGTCGAATTTCGCAGCGGCGGGCCGTTTGGTGCCGCGATATTTGATGAAAAAAACGGTGAGTTGATTAGCGTCGGCGTGAATTTGGTGGCCACCTGCCATGCCTCCATTGCCCATGCCGAAGTGGTCGCGATCACTCTGGCGCAAATGCGTTTGAAAACCTTCAACCTAGCTGGCGGTGACCGCCACCTGCAATTGTTGACCAGCGCCGAGCCGTGCGCCATGTGCCTAGCTGCTATTCCGTGGTCCGGGTTGCACTCGGTGATTTGCGCCGCCCGCGACGCCGACGTCCGCGCCATCGGATTCGACGAGGGCTACAAGCCTAGTTCGTGGCAAAAGGCATTGGAGTACTCGGGAATCAGCGCTATTGCCGATGTGCAGCGTGGGCAGGCGGTGGCGGTTCTGGAGCTCTACCGCGACGGCGGCGGGCAAATTTATAACGCCTGAGGCCTTCGCCTATGATAGGTGCATGGCTTGCACGATTTTCATCAGTTGGCTGTTGGCGGCGCTTCCGCTGGCGCAAGTTCAGCCTGTCAGCGTGGCTGCCCCACCACTCGGGGCGCAAGGCGAAACTCAGTCCGAACGGCCCAACATCATCGTCTTTTTGGTCGATGATTTGGGCTGGCAAGATACCGCAGTGGCGTCCTGGGTGGACCCGAAGACCGGCGCCGAGTTGCGCACCGCATTCAACGACCTTTATCAAACCCCAACTCTGCAAATCTTGGCCGAACAAGGGGTGCGCTTCACCCAAGCCTATGCTTGCGCAGTTTGCTCGCCGACGCGCACCAGCATCATGACCGGTCAAAACGCCGCGCGGCACCACGTCACCCAATGGACGCTGCGGCCGGGCAAAGATCCGTCGGGAAAAACTCCACGCTTGCAAAGTCCCGCCGCGTGGCGCATCAACGGCATTCAACCCGACGACTTTTCGGCGCAAAGCTTGCAAACTTTGCCAACTTTATTGCGGCAGGCTGGATACCACACCATTCACGTCGGCAAAGCCCATTGGGGAGTGGTAGATTCGCCCGGTGCCGACCCAACAAATTTAGGTTTCGACGTCAACATTGCCGGCCACCACGCTGGCGCACCATCGAGCTATCAAGGTGAACAGGCTTATGGCCACTACCGCAAAAATCAGGAGATTTGGGCGGTTCCCGGACTGGAGGCTTACCACGGATTGCCGGTGCACCTATCCGACGCGCTGACGATTGAGGCCAATCAAGCCATCACCGCTGCGGTCAACGACCGCAAACCGTTCTTTTTATACATGGCACACTATGCGGTGCATGCGCCGCTGCAACCGCACCATCCGCATATGCAGAAGTATTTGGATCAAGGTTTGGACGAAGCGGAAGCCAAATATGCTTCGATGATTGAAGGTATAGACCACAGCATGACTTCGCTATTGCGCACTGTGGAAGCGCTGGGTCAATCCGAACGTACGATCGTGATGTTTTGTTCCGACAACGGCGGCTTGTCGGTGCACGCGCGCGGAAAAACGCCAATGGGCAGCGGGCAAAACACGCATAACTTACCGCTGCGGGCGGGCAAAGGAAGCGCTTACGAAGGCGGTACACGCATTCCGCAGTGGATCAGTTGGGCCAAGGTCAATCGCGCTCACCCCATGCAAAAAAAGGTGCCGGTAGCGTCGGGCGCAGTGCGCCATGAAATGACCATCGTGGAAGATTATTACCCGACAATTTTGACCTGGGCTGGCGTGCAACCACCGGACTGGCTGGCGACGGCGGCGGCGCACGCGGATGAAGAAGGAAATGTTGATCCGATGTTGCTGCAGGACGGTAAAAATTTCACTGAGCTGCTGCAACCGCGCGCGGGTGAGGTCGGATATGGCGAGTCGCCGCCGGTGAATCCGTTGATGGTCAAAGGCTTGTGGCAAAGGCGGCCGTTAATTTTCCATTACCCGCATGTTTGGGGACCGAACAGTCCAGGTTGGGGATACGAACCGCATAGCGCGATGCGTTTGGGCGATTGGAAGGTGATTTACTTTTATCAGCCGCAACGCTGGGAGCTTTACCACCTGCCGGATGACATCGGCGAGCAGACTAATTTGGCGGCCAAGGAGCAGGATAAATTGCGTCAAATGGCGTCGCGAATGATTGCTGAATTGGTGGAGCGTGGCGCACAATGGCCGCTTCATCGTGAACTGCAATTACCTGAACCACCCGTTTTTGTGGACGCAACTTTGAGCCATGCCGGTGCCGACGGTGCGCCGTTGATTTTGATTCATGGCTGGGGCGGCGACCGCCATTCGTTTGACGCAATGCTGCCTTATCTAGGCAAAGAGCGGCCGCTTTTGGCCTTGGATTTACCCGGCCACGGTCGCAGCATAGCCCCTATCGACGGTAATGGAAATGGCGCACACACTATGACTGGTTACGCGCGCTCGATTGCGGCGAAAATGGATGAGGTCGGAATCTCTGCTGGGGTATTGATCGGTCACAGCAACGGTGCGCCAATTGCTCGAGAGTTTGCCCGCCTTTATCCCAAGCGTGCTTTAGGCATCGTTTCCTTGGATGGCAGCCTGGTCAAAATCATGGGTAAAGATGCCGCCGATCAATTTGCAGGCGCACTAACTGCCGGCAATAGCGCTGATTTTTTAAGCGGCGTAATGGACGGCTCACTGCCCAACGACATTGCCGACGAACATCGCGCCCGCTTAACCCGCACCACGCTGAAGACTGACGTCGCGATTTTGGTGGCTAGCATGCGTGCGGTGTTAAATGACCAGCCGTGGCCGCAAGTGAATTTGCAAATGCCGGTTTTGGCGCTGCACGTAGAGGCGCCGTTTTGGACCGATGCATACTTGAATAATGTGCGCGCCATGGGCGCCCGTGTAGAAGTGGATATTTGGCCGGGATTAAGTCATTATTTCCACTTTCAGGTACCGGAGAGGGTTGCGGAACGGTTAGAGCAATGGATGCAAAAGCATCAAATCGATCAACAGGTAGAAAAATGATGAATCGCTTAATTTTGGTTTTGTGCCTGTGGACTGGTCTAAATTCAGCCGCCGCCTCAACTGTCCAAAGGGCTGAGGTGCAAGCCGCAGTGCCGCAAGCCGCGCTGTTGGATGAGTTGGAAATCATTTACCCCGACTCGCCGATTTACTCTGGCCAGCCGCACCTTCATAGCGACGGCTACCTCGGCGGCGCCACTGCGGTACACGGATTGGTTGCGGTCGACGATGTCCAGCAGCAATCGGTGCAATTGCAATTGCAAAGCGATTTAAAAGACCTAAGCGTCTATCAATTGCTACATGTGCCAGTGGAAGAAAACACTGGCTTGGGTAGCCGCACCGAGCAGTTCGAAGGCAAGGTCAACCCATTTGTAGTTCGCCGCGCACCGTTTCGTATTTATGAAGTCCTGCGCCCCTTGCCAGTTGTGGACGGTGTTGTGGAATTGCCGCTGGATCAAGGCCGCGCGGCGTTTCGAGTGGAGCTAAACGCAGCAAAATCCGACGTTGGCAGGCATGAGGTGAAGTTGAGTTTGAGTCATGCTGCTGGCCGAGCGCAAAGTTCCACTGATTTACTTTGGGGCCTGCAGATTTTTAATGTGCGGGTGCCTGCCGCGAGCGCCAAAACGCTGCATTACACCAATTGGTTTAGTCCTAGCGAGATGGCTAGCCGCCATCGCATCGAACTTTGGAGCGAGGAGTTTTGGCCGCTGTTGGAATCCTATGCCAAGCTGATGGCACGCGGTCGCCAAAACACATTTTGGATTCGTTTGACTGACTTTTTTGACCTTCAGCCGGCAACTCAAATCGCCACATCTGGTACCGCTAACGGTCCAACCCCGACGCCATATTTCCACCGTCAACGTTTCGAACGCTACGTCGAAATTTTCACTGCCGCCGGTGCGTTTTGGATGGAAGGCGCGCCCATCGCCCGCCGTCCGGACGGAGATTGGAGCAAGGATTGGCTGCAGCTGAGTTTGAGCAAAGAACCTGCCACCAGCGCCGCAGGTCAACGCACCATGAAGTTGATGTTTGATGCTCTGCAGGAAGTGCTGCAAGAACGTCAATGGCAATCTCGCTGGATTCAACACCTAGCCGACGAACCCACCGACACCAACGCCGACGACTACCGCAAACTGGCTGCGCAAATGCGCGAGATCATGCCTGGAGTGCGCATCGTCGAAGCAACCATGACGCGTCAACTTGCTGGCGCCGTCGACATTTGGTGTCCGCAAATTCATAAGTTCCAAAGCAATCAAAAATTCTTTGAAGAACGCATCGCTGCAGGTGACGATGTTTGGGTTTACACCTGTTTGGTGCCGGGCGGCAAATGGTTGAACCGGCTGCTCGATCAAGAACGCCTACGCCAAGTTTATTTTGGTTGGGCGGCGGCGCGCTACCCCATTAGCGGCTATTTGCACTGGGGTTTGAATCATTACAAAGCTGACCCGTTTGAGCACAGTGTGGTCGACCATCCGGCGCAGCCAAACACCAAAAACAAGCTGCCTGCCGGCGATACGCATGTGATTTACCCAGGCGCTCCCGGGCCGTGGTCCAGCCAGCGTTTTGAAGCACATCGCATCGGCTTGGAAGACCATGAACTGCTAAAAATGCTCAAAAGGCGGCGCCCGGAGCTGACCCAAAAAATCCTCAACCACGTCTTCCGCAGTGCCGACGATTACCAAACTTCGGTAGCCGCCTATCGGCAAGCAAAACTCCAAATCCTGCAAACGCTAGTGTCACAAAATCCAGCCTCTAGGTATGGCCAAGACCGGGTGACCGGCAAGCCATGGGCAACGCGATCGGAAGTCATCGCCACGCATGGAATGGCCGCGACCAGCCAACCGTTGGCCACCCAAATCGCGTTGGACATCTTGAAAAAAGGTGGATCTGCGGTGGACGCAGCGATCGCGGCCAATGCCGCTTTGGGACTAATGGAACCTACCGGCAACGGCATGGGTGGCGATCTATTCGCTATCGTTTACGACGCCAAAACGCAGCAACTCTACGGACTCAATGGGTCGGGGCGCTCGCCCAAATCGCTGACCATGGAAGAATTCCAAAAGCGTGGACTCAGCAAAATTCCAGCTCTGGGTCCGCTACCGGTGAGCGTGCCCGGATGCGTCGACGGGTGGTTTGAATTGCACAATCGTTTCGGCAAATTGGCCATGAGCGAGGTCCTGAAACCAGCCATTGACTACGCCGAAAATGGCTTTCCAGTCTCGGAATTGATTTCCTATTACTGGCGCATGTCAGCGCGCAGCTTGCGACGCCAACCCGGCTTCACCGATACCTTCACCCGCAACGGCAGAGGTCCGGATAAAGGTGAAATTTGGACCAATCCAGCTTTGGCGAACACGTTGCGCATCCTGGCGAAGTCCGGCCGCGACGCGTTTTATAAAGGTGAATTGGCAGACGTGATGGACGCGTTCATGAAACGCAATGGCGGCTTTTTGAGCAAACAAGATTTGGCTGCGCACCGCTCCGAATGGGTGGAACCAGTGGCGACTACTTACCACGACTGGACGCTGTGGGAACTGCCGCCCAACGGTCAAGGCATCGCTGCGTTGCAAATCCTGAACATTCTCGAAGGTTTCGACGTGCGCAGCATGGGTTTTGGCAGCGCCGATTACGTCCACCACTTCGCCGAAGCGAAAAAACTTGCCTTCGAAGATCGCGCCATGTTTTACGCCGACATGGATTTCGCCGAAGTGCCGGTGGCGCAGCTCATTTCCAAACCCTACGCCGACGAACGCCGCAAACTCATTGATCCGGAAACTGCGGCGTCGTCCTACCCCACCACGCTGTTCGGTTCAACTGGCCTCAATCCGGCGCTCAATCACGGCGACACTATTTACCTCACCACCGCCGACGACGCCGGCAACATGGTCAGCCTGATTCAATCCAATTACCGCGGCATGGGCTCCGGCATGTGCCCCGACGGCTTGGGTTTTGGTTTTCAGGATCGCGGTGAGCTGTTCGATCTGACCCCCGGCCGCGCCAACAGCTACGCCCCGGGCAAGCGCCCCTTCCACACCATCATTCCGGCTTTTGCCAGCCACCCCGAGCACGGCCGGCTCAGTTTTGGCGTCATGGGCGGCGCCACTCAGCCGCAGGCGCACGCGCAAATCATGATCAACTTGCAAGATTTTGACATGAATCTGCAAGAGGCCGGCGACGCCGCCCGCATTCTGCACACCGGCTCAAGCCAGCCCACTGGCGAACGCATGAACGACGGCGGCTACCTCAGTTTGGAGTCCTGGTACACCGAATTTGTACGCCAGAACCTGCAAAAACGCGGCCACGTCATCAAATCGGCACGTGGCGCATTCGGCGGCTACCAAGCCATTTTGCGCCGACCCGACGGTGTCATGTTTGGCGCCAGCGAATCGCGCAAGGACGGGCACGCGGCGGGTTATTAAGCTCAAATCCATTTTGTGCGCCTGCCTTCGATGAGTTGAGAAATCGTCGCATCGCGGACGTACAATTCCCGCCGTGAGCCTCCCCAAAGGATGGAAAGGAGCGGACATACTGTTCCTGGACTGCGACTCCACGCTTTCGAGCATTGAGGGCATCGATGAGCTGGCAGCGCGCACCCAAACCGACGTCAGCGATTTGACCAATCGAGCGATGGCCGGTGAGTTGGCGTTGGAGGAGGTTTACGGCCAACGGCTGCGGCAAATCCAGCCTACGTCCGATGATTTTGAGTGGTTAGGGCAGCGCTATATCGAGACCGAAGTGGAAGGGGTTTCACGCATGATTCGAGTGTTGACCGAAATCGGCGTCGAATGCCACATCTTGTCGGGCGGCCTTTTGCCAGGAATCTTGCCGTTCGCGGCGCATATTGGCATTCCAGCCGAGCGCACTCATGCCGTGCCTTATCCAACTGCTGACATCGCCTGCGCCCACCCACTGGCCCAAAACGGTGGCAAGCCGATGATGATCGAACAAATTTGCGCCGATCCATTGCATTACCGCAAGCGTCGCATGATCGTCGGCGACGGCAGTTCCGACCTCGAAGCGGCACCCAACGTCGGCTTGATGGTTGGCTTTGGCGGCGTTGCCACGCGGGCAAAAGTTAAGGCAGGCGCGCACCTGTTTTTGACTGAAAGCAATCTGTATGCCGTCGCCACACTGGCGGCTGGGAATTTGCGCGCCAAGCAAATTCGAGAGGTCGACCTGGAGCTTTACGAGCTGGGTATTAGCCAGTTACGCGACGTGTTTGCCGCTCAGTACATGTCCGAACACAGGCCCCCCATGGGCCACGAGCTACCGCCTGCGCCGCTACATGAAGGGCGCATTAAACCCGAAGAAGTCTGATGAAACTGTTCATCCCCGGCCCGACGCAAGTCCACCCCGAAGTCCTTGCAGAGATGTCCCGGCCGGCAATCGGCCACCGCACCGAAGAGTGCGCAGATCTGTGGCGAGAAGCCCGCCAAGGATTGGCTTGGCTGATGCAAACTCAGTCTGAAATCATCATGCTGACCGCCCCGGCGTCGGCGATGATGGAAGCGGCGCTGCGCAATTTTGTGAAGGAGCGCAGTCTGCATTTAGTAAATGGCGCCTTTTCGAAACGCTGGTATGAAATTGGCGCGGCGAACGGCACACAAGCCGAAAAATTGGAGGTGCCGATGGGCGAAGCGGTGACCGCGCCGATGCTGGAACAGCTGCTAAAAAGCGAAGCCGATGCTGGGCGTTGCTTCGACATCGTGACCGTGGTGCACAACGAAACTTCCACCGGCACGGTTACGCCAATTGCTGATTTAGCAACGGTTTTGAAGGCTTATCCGCAAACCCTGTTGTGCGTAGATACGGTTAGCTCCATGGCCGGCGCGCCGATTCCGGTCGACGAATGGGGCATCGACTTTTGCCTGTTCGGATTGCAAAAGTGCTTGGCACTGCCCGCCGGAATGGCGATAGCGTCGGTCAGTGCGCGTGCTTTGGAGCGCGCCGCCGAGGTTCCCCACCGGGGCTGGTTTTTGGATTTGCTCAAATTGAGCGCCAAAAACGTCAAGGAGCAATCGCCGACCACGCCGTCCACTGCGCACTTGTTTGCGTTGGTAAAGCAGCTGCAACGCATACGCGAAGAGGGCTTGGAAAACCGCTGGCAACGTCATGTTGATATGGCGCGGCAAGTGCAGATTTGGGCAACAGAAAAGGGTTGGCACATGTTTCCGGCCGAAGGTTTCCGCAGCACCACGGTTAGTTGCATCGCCCGGGGCAGTGGTCCGGATTTTGTGCCCGCCTTGGATGCTCTTAAAGCCAGCGGCATTTTGGTCTCGAATGGCTATGGCGACCTGAAGGGTAAAACCTTCCGCATAGGTCACATGGGCGATCACCAAATGTCCGATATCGACGACCTGCTGCAACGCTTTGACCAAGCCTTGCTGACCGCAGCTGAATAATTTCGCCCCATTGAGCCCCGCGCCCCCCTCCGACTGCCAGTCATGAAGATCTTTCTCGCCGACGCCGTTTCCGCCGAATGCACCACCATCCTCGAGGATGCAGGCCTAACCGTAGACAACCGTCCCGGACTTGAACTGAAAAACAAAATGGCAGCCGTTGCCGACGCTTACGGCCTGGTCGTGCGTTCCGCGACGCAAGTAACCGCCGAAATGATGGATGCTGCGCCCAACCTTAAGGTCATCGGGCGCGCCGGATCTGGGGTAGACAACATCGACGTCGCCGCTGCCACCGAACGCGGCATTTTGGTCATGAATGCGCCCGGCGAAAACACGCTTTCGGCGGCGGAACATGCGATGGCCATGCTGATGGCGATGTGCCGGAATATTCCCGTCGCCGATGCTCGTTTGCGTAATGAAGGTTGGTCAAAAAAAGGTTTGATGGGCGTCGAAATGATTGGCAAAACTATAGGCGTGATTGGCATGGGGCGGATTGGTCAAGCCGTCGCCAAACGCGCGCGCGCTTTTGGCATGAAGATTTTGGCGTTTGATCCATTTTTGCCTAAGAAGGTCGCCGAAAATCTCGGCGTCGAAATGGCCGAACTGGAGGAAATTTACCCACGCGCCGATTTTATTACTTTGCATACTCCGCTAACCGACAGGACCCGTCATATGCTAAATGCGGAAACCCTGGCGAAATGCAAAAAAGGAGTGCGTTTGGTCAACTGCGCGCGCGGTGGATTGATTGACGAAGCGGCGTTGTTGCAAGGGCTAGAATCGGGCCATATTGCGGGCGCGGCTTTGGACGTATTCGAGCAGGAACCGCTGCAGCGGGACAACCCATTGCTGCAACACTCGACCGTGGTTGTCACTCCTCACCTAGGCGCGAGCACGGCCGAAGCGCAAGAAAAGGTCGCGGTGCGCATCGCCGAACAAATGGCCGCCTACCTGAAGGATGGCGCGGTGCGCAATGCGGTCAATTCATTTTCGGTGGATGGCGCCACTGCGCTTAAACTAACTCCGTGGCAAAATTTGGCCGAGTCGTTAGGCAAACTGCATGCGGAATTGCTGCAAAACCCAGGCAATGCGATCGAGGTCGAATTTGCCGGCGACTTACTTGACCTGCCGACGCAGCCCATTACAAACAGCGTGCTGCACGGATTTTTGTCGTCGATGTTGAGTCGCAGCGTCAACACCGTTAACGCGATGTCCATTGCCCAAGAACATGGCATCAAAGTTTCCGAGTCGCGCGGAACCAGCACTGACGGTTTCACTGGCTTGCTTACGGTGCGTATTTATTCCGCCGACGAACACCACACCCTGGCTGGTTCCCTGTTTGGCCACGAGCGGCCAATGTTGGTGCGTGTCGATGGTTTTGTGCTCGAGTCGCTGCTCAAGTCGCATATGCTGCTGTGCTGCAACGAAGATTATCCAGGACGATTGGCCGCGATCAGCGCCATCATCGCCGAACATGGCATCAATATTGCGAACTGCGCGTTGGGTCGCGATGCCAACAAAAAGCTTGCCATGGACACCTTCCAATTAGACGAGCCATTGCCCGACGCGGCGCTTTATGAATTGCGCGACCTAATCGGCGTACGCTGGGCGCATGTGCTGACCTTGTAGTTGCTAAAGCGGGCGCCAACGCACCGAATGAATCGCGGCACGAGTCAAAAAACTGCAAACCCCAAAAGGCTCACTGGGCAACATTTCGGTGCGCAACGAAATTTTGTGATCAACAATAGCTTGCTCGAACAGCACCACGTCGTCTACCCATGTAGTGATTTTTTGCGACGTCACCCGCACCCGTAGGGTGTAAACGCGGCCATATTCGAAGCTGTGATAACTGCGGGTTTGATTATAAGAAGCGTCTTCATCATCGACACAGGACAGACCGCATAAACCACCCCCCCAGCCGCCCAAAACCACGGTGGCAGAGGATTCGGCCACTGGGAAAGTCAGGCCGCAAAAAAAGTCGTTGCCGCTGATCCGAGCCGCCTTAACTTCGACTTCGTAATCCATCCGTTGCGGCAGCGGCTGAGGCGGACGAATTCCGGTAAGTGGTGATCCCATCGGCAAGATAGCGCTGCCGTCGACAATTTCCACCTCGCCCTCACCGCCAAAGCTAATCGATTCCCAACCATCCCAGTCGGAGCCGTCAAAAAGGGTCCGCCAGGGTTCCAAAAAGGGCCGTGTAGACTGGGGAATCGAACAAGCGCAA
>JACNIZ010000323.1 GCA_014382805.1 Planctomycetota bacterium | reverse complement strand
CCGGGCAACATCCGGGCCGGGAGCTCGTCGCACCAGGTCAGTGCTTTTCAGGATGTGATGCCGACTTTGGCAGCAGTCAGTGGTGCCAACGTACCCGCCGACGCCGACGGCATCAGCTTTTTGCCTAGCTTGTTGGAAAAGGGTGAGCAAATACAGCATGAATATCTGACCTGGGAATTTTCAGGATATGGTGGCCTTAAGGCAGTGCTGAAAGGGAAGTGGAAAGCGGTGCAAACGCGCATTCACAAAGGCGGATCACCGATTGAACTTTACGACTTGGCAAGCGACCCTGCTGAGGCGAATAACGTGGCCGCGGCTCACCCCGAGTTGATCAAAGAAGTGATTCAAATTTTTCGCACCGATCGCATTGTGAATCATTCTTTCCCGATGCGCGTTTACGACCAACCGGCCGTTGGCCAGCCGATGACGAATTTGCAAATCAGTGCGTTTGCCGAATTGGCCCTGCAGGGCATCGTGCGCGAATATCCGAATAAACCTGGGCCAGTTCTAACCGGCCCCGAAGACCTGCGCTCGCCGCGAGATATGCACCCGGCGTTTTATGGTTCTTTTGATTGGCATTCGTCGGTGCACGGCCACTGGATGCTGGTGCGTTTGCTTAAGGACTACCCGACGTCTCCGGTCGCGCATTCCATACGCGAGGTATTGGATAACCACCTCACTGCCGAAATTTTGGCCGCCGAAACGGCTTACTTCGATCCGCCGCAAAACCGCAGCTTTGAACGCACCTACGGTTGGGCTTGGTTATTGCGCTTAGCTCTAGAGTTGCGCGAATTTGATGACCCCCAAGCCCAGCAGTGGGCAAAAAACTTACAGCCCCTAGAGCAGCGCATAGTTGAGCTGAGTAAAGCATACTTACCTAAGTTGACCTGGCCGATTCGTGTCGGCGAGCACGCTAATACGGCCTGGGCATTGGGCCAATTCTTGGATTATGGCCGCGCCATTCAGGATCAAGAATTGGTCGACTTGGTGGAGGAGCGGGCGCGCACTTACTACTTGGAAGATCGCGCTTACCCGGTGAATTATGAGCCCTCAGGGCACGACTTCTTCACCCCATGTTTACTGGAAGCGGATCTGATGAGGCGAGTTTTACCCGCCGACGAATTCAGCACTTGGCTGGATCAGTTTTTACCAAATTTGGCAACCCATGGGCTTGGCAACCTCAAAACCCCGGTCAAAGTCAGCGACCCATCCGACGGCAAGTTGGTCCACTTAGCTGGCTTGAACCTGGTGCGTGCCTGGACCATGAACGGCATTATTTCTGCGCTTCCAAGCGACGATCCACGGCGCTTAAAGCTGCAAGAAATTGCCACCATGCATCGCCTGGAAGGCTTGGATTACGTCTTTAGCGGTTACTACGAAGGCGAGCATTGGCTAGCTTCTTTCGCAATTTACCTGCTGAGCAACGTCGGCGTGGATTCCTGAGCAGTGACTTGCTGCAAGCTCTGCCAGTTAAGGTCAGAGCTTGCGCTTCTTTAGCAAGCTGTTTCAGCCACAAACATGCCTTCGCGGTAAGCCACGATGCGGCCGCAGAACGCGCTTGCAGCAACAGTTAACGGGCTGGCCAAGTACAAGCTTCCCGGCCCCGAACGACCAGCGAAGTTGCGGTTAATGGCGGACACCGTCACCTGTTCGGCATTCTCGGAAACACCCGGACCACAGCCGATGCAAGCACCACATCCTGGCGGGATGATTTTGACGCCGGCTTGTTCGAACAACCGATCCCAACCTTGCGCTTCCGCGTATTGCTGAACCAATTTCGAGCCATATTGAATGAAAAAGTCGACGTCGTCGGCAACCTTCACCCCGGCGTCCACCGCTTCCCGGCAAACTTGGGCGTAGTAAGCGAAGTCGTCGATCTTGCCGGCAGTGCATGAACCGCCGTAAGCAATATCAATGACCACTGGCGGCAATTCATCAATGTTGGCGCCATAGGTTGGATCCCCTGGAGTAGCGACCATCGGCTGTACAGCGCTTAAATCAATCCGATGCACGCCGCCGGCGTATTCGGCATCAGCGTCGGGATGGATGAAGGACGCCTGGATTTGCGCCGCAGTTTTTCCAGGCCGACGGCTAGCGAGCCATTCGGCGAGGGCAGCATCACCTTCACAAATTCCGGTGCGCGCAGTGCATTCGGTCGCCATGTTGCACAGGGTCGCGCGCTCATCAACAGATAGCGAAGCCAGTCCAGGGCCACCAAACTCCATTGAACGATTCAAAGTGTCTTCGCGCTTGGCAAAAGTATTCAAAATACCGAGGATGACGTCTTTGGCTGTGCATCCCGCAGCCAGCTCGCCGTGCAATTCAAAGCGAATGGTTTCCGGCACCTTAACGAAGGTGAAACCGGAGTAAATCAACGCTGCGTATTCGGTGGCCCCCACGCCGTAAGTCAGCGCGTTGGAGCCTCCCCCCATGCAAGTATGGCTATCGGTTGCCTGAATGAAGTCGCCCGGATCAATGAATTCTTCGCGTGCAACCTGGTGGCAAATGCCGGGGCTGACGCCGTCCTTGGCCGAATAGTCGCGCACTCCGGTGTGAGCCTGGAACTCGGTTTGTAAATCGCGCAGAGTTTGGATTTGCTCGATGAATGGCGCAAAACGTGCGACGCCGTCGGCGTAAAGCAGGTGATCTTCAAAAATGGCCAGTTTTTCAGGGTGCTGAACCTGGTAGTCGGCACCGTATTCTTCCGCCAAAAAAGTATGCACCTGGGCGGTGGTGAACTCATGGCTGAAGCCACCGTCAACCCGCGCCAAGACCGCATCATCGGCGGCAACAAAATTGCCCTCGGCGCCAGGGTTAAGCATTTTGGCGGCAATCATTTTTTCCGCCATGGTCATTGGCCGCGCGCCAGTTTGGTTGGCCGGCAATTGAATTTCACCGCTGGCAACTCGGTTGGAAAACGGGAACAACCCGCCGCTCTCCAAAATCAACTTGGTCACCGGGTCGTAACGCTCAGTGAATTCATCAAGCGACAACGACTCGCCATTTTGCAGGCGCGTCAACATCGCGTGATTACCCATAAGCTGGCCTAAGTTGATGTTATTGCGCTCATGAATCGGCGCAAAACTAGCCGCGAATACATAGCGCACACCGCTCCAACGCTCGCATTGCGGCGCAGTTTCACGACTCGAGCCAGTGCCTTTGCGGTAACCACTGACGATGGCTTCAAAGCCGCCATCCATCAATGCTTTGGTAATAAATACGCGCTTGCCGGCGGCGTCCAAAAGTCCAGCATAAGCGTCCAACGCGATGTCTTCTGGACGATGGCGGAAGCACACCCAAGCCGGCGTCATGACGTCGGTATTGATGTCGTCGAGCAAATCGTCGACGGTTAAGTCTTCCATGCGCAGATCTAGACCTTCATAAAGCTGTTGTCGAATCAGCTCAAGGTCTTTGGTCAGGAACAGAACTCGCTTGTCAGCCGACAAGCGGATTTGCGACGGGGGCCAGGCCTGGGTCATGGGCATTTTGTCCGTAAAAGCGGAGCCCGCCGACCCATTTCGGTGCGGCGGGCGTGGCAGCGCGTAGTCTGCGGGGAGGATCATCATTATAGCGTGGCGGGCTGGCTGACCGCCCCAACCCCGAATCCTGCCGCCACCTCCAGAATTCGCCCCTAAGCCATCCTCTGCAGGCGATAAATCGTCTCTGCCGCGCGAGTCAGGCCCTTTTCCACGTATCGATTTGGCTTCACCAACAATTCTTCGGCCGCAGGCGGCTGCTGCGGATCCAGCAACACCTGCCGCTCCAGCAACTCGCACTCAAACAATCCGTCGCAAAGCCGACGAACTTCGACTTCCTCCACGGCGAAGGGAGGGCCATCAGTTTCGTGCTGTGTGTACTCAAAACTGAGCAACAGACCCAGCGAATGCGGCGGCAGGAGTTGTGCCAGCTGCTGCATGTAGCGTGGCCGCGTTTCAGG
>JACNIZ010000138.1 GCA_014382805.1 Planctomycetota bacterium | reverse complement strand
TCCCCAGTGGTGATTAGAGAATTCAGATCATCCAACATCGACGAACTTCATGATGAGCTGGAAGAAACCCCGGCCTGGATTGAACTACACAACACCGGCGCCATTGCGGTGGATTTAACCGGCTGGGGATTGAGCGACGATCCCCTTGATCCCCACCAATGGACGTTCCCGCCAAGTCGAATCTTACCCGGGCAGTATTTATTGGTTCATGCCAGCGGCGAAAACCGGCGCACGTTTATCAATGAGCGCATTA
Organism: Planctomycetota bacterium; assembly: GCA_014382805.1. Taxonomy (GTDB): domain Bacteria; phylum Planctomycetota; class UBA1135; order UBA1135; family UBA1135; genus JACNIZ01. Next base: position 3,729 of record JACNIZ010000138.1, on the reverse strand, counting down.
CCGTTTCCGCCATCGGGGATACATGGCGATATCTAGAACCTACCTCGGAACCAACCACTAATTGGCGCTTGCCCAATTTTGACGACTCCACTTGGCCTGAAGGCCCTGCCGGATTTGGCCGCAGCGACGGTGACGATCAGACTGTGCTGCAAGCCGACACTATCTTTCTGCGCAAAAGCTTCAACCTAAATCAAGCCACGATTGACTCGTTGGTCACGTTGAACTTTCACATAGATTATGACGACGGTTATGCGCTGTATTTGAACGGCGTAGAAATCGATCGAAAAAACCTAGATTATCGATTTAGCCTGACCCGCTTTGATGAATATGCAAGCGCTTCCCACGAAGCGAGACTGTATCGCCAATTGCCGATCAGTGGAATTCGGATTGATCATCCAAGCGATTTTTTAGTTGCAGGAAAGAATACCGTTGCGATTCAGGTGCATAACGAATCGGACACTTCGGCTGACCTCAGCTTGATCCCGTTCATTACGATTGGCCGCTATTCCACTCATCCGCATAGTTCCGTATCGCCCGGCTTAGTGTTCACGGATCCAGAGCTCCACACCAATTTCCGTTTGGCCGCGGCCGGCGACGAAATCCTACTCACCGCAGCCGACGGCACTTTAGTTGAGCATCTTCAAACCGGTCGTATGTATACCAACATTTCTCGCGGTCGCCATCCGCAGGGGCTGCCGGGCCTGTATTACTTTGCAATAAGTACACCCGGCGCAGCGAATTCTTCACTGGCCGAAACCAGTTATGCGGAGCCGGTTCAGGTTTCTCCAGCAGGTGGTTATTTCGCCGCACCGGTGACGGTTTCGTTGAGCCATCCGTCGCCGTCGGCGGAAATTCGTTACACCTTGGATGGCAGTTTACCCAGCGATCAATCGACGTTATATTTCGGCGCGTTCGCAGCCCCGGGTCCCATCGGCGTGGTGCGTGCGCGCGCTTTTGAGCCTGGCAAATGGCCGAGTTGGCCGACTAGTGATACCTATCTCGACCGCGTCGGTTCACCGCTGGCAATTTATTCTTTGGTTACGGATCCGCCGAATTTATGGGATCACTACACCGGCATTTATGCGTTGGGCCCTGACGCACAGCCGTTTTGGCCGTACCGTGGTGCAAATTTCTACAACCCGTGGGAGCGCCCGGTACACGTCGAGCTGATTGAACCCGATGGTCGCGTGCCGCTAAAATTTGACGGTGGAATCATGATTCACGGCGGAGCGTCGCGGTCGTTTGATCAGAAGAGTTTTCGCATCCTTGCGCGCGGTGGATACGGTATGGACCGGCAGGATTATCGTCAGTTTGTCGAGCGCGGTTATGACAGTATGAAACGCATTGTTTTGCGAAACGGTGGCACTGACTGGGCGAATGCGATCTTGCGTGATGGTTTTGCAAACCGAGTTGTTTCGAATTTGAATTTGGAAAGCAGTAATTTTCGGCCAGCAATGATTTTGCTAACGGCGAATATTGGGGCATTCAAAATTTGCGCGAACGGCAGGATAAGTATTATCTTGAAGATCGATTTGACATTGATCCGCATAACATTGACTTACTTGAGTTGAACAGCAAAGTTGTGGAAGGCGACGCAGATCATTATGAAAATATGCTGCAGTTCTTGCGCCAAAACCCGTTAAGCATTGCGGCGAATTATGCCCAGTTACAGACCTTGATGGACACCGATAATTTTGCGCTGTACTACGCGTGCGAAATATTTTTTGCCAACCCGGATTGGCCGCAATACAACATTAAATATTGGCGTCCACGCTCTGTCGATGGCCGTTGGCGCTGGATTTTATTTGATCTGGATAATGGCCTCGGACGAAGCGCAGGATATGGGCGTAACACTTTGCAAAAAGTCGTCAGCGGCGGTGGCTGGGATACTTTTTTGTTGCGCAGTTTGCTAGACAACGCCGAATTTGTGCAGGATTTTTGCAACGGCTACGCTGATCTAATGAATACGGCATTTTTGCCAGCACGGACGATTCCAATATTGAACGAGATGGCGTCGGAAATGGATCCGGAAATTGATCGACATTTCAGCCGTTGGATTGGCAGTCGCGCGAAATGGGAGGCCGAGTTGGATTCAGTTGAAACTTTCATGAACCTGCGGCCACTTTATGCCCGGGCGCACGTCGTAAACGAATTTGGTTTCCATGGTCAATACACCTTGGACTTGGAAGTGCAGCCAGCTGGTGCGGGTTATTTGGAATTAACCTCTGTCGATGTTTCCGATTCCTTTACTGGTATCTATTTCTTGGGCAACCCTTGCAAAATTACTGCAGTTGCTGCGCCTGGTTACGCCTTCGATTCTTGGTCTGGCCCGTTACTGCCAAACAACAGCTCAATTAGCATCGATCCGATCGCGGACTACGGGCTAACCTGTAACTTCATTCAAATTGGAGATTCCGCAGTCATTAACGAAATTAACTACAAGTCGTCGATTGAATTCGACCCTGCGGATTGGGTGGAGATCTACAATAACTCAGATTCCAGTTTGGACGTATCCGGTTGGCTGCTTGCCGACGTGGGGAGCGGATTCACTATCCCTCAAGGAAGAATCATTCCAGCTCGCAGCTATTTGGTCTTGTGCCGAGATTTGGCCGCTTTCCAGGCGCTTTTCCCTAACGTTAGCAATGCTATCGGCAACCTTGACTTTGGCTTCAGCGGCAGTGGGGAGCGCCTTCAACTTTACGACGCTTCACTGGCGCTGATCGATGAGGTGGAATACAACAACCAACCTGCATGGCCAATTCCTCCAACGGGTTTAGGACCAACTTTGGAGCTTTATCAACCCGGTTTGGATAACGCCAATCCGCGTAACTGGCGCTCGTCTGTGGCAGCCCATGGTACGCCGGGAACTGAAAACAGCGTGCTTCCCTAACCAGGGTACTCAGCTCCGGCGTCAGGCCAGTTAGCCTGAATCTACCGAAGCCGAGCGTATGGTTCAGCAGTTTAGTAGGGACAGACACACCGCATTCATTTGCGCTGAGACGGTCCTTGGTTTCTACAAGCTTACTACGTTACTCACAGTATCAGTTGTGGCATCAACGGCTTGCACGTGAACCAATCCCGCGGCAGCGCCGGGCACGACAGCGGTGTAGACGTAGTGGCCAGCAGCATCTGCTCCCACGACTGCAGCAACTTTGAAGCCAGTGCTTGACAAACCAGTTGTGACTAAAGTGCCAGTGAACGGATTAAATTCAGAGTGAGAGCCAAGGCCAAATGCATAAATATATGCGACTGGGCCGCCTGGCGTAGCGCCGCTCACTTCGAAGGTCATGGTTCCACCAGGTGCGCCTGTCGTAGACAAAGTAAAGGTGGCGCCAATGAGAACTTCGGCTGCAACCGACGAGATGTAGGTGAACGTATCGGACGACACGCTACCGCCAGCAAAACCAACTGTTACTAATGCACCGCCCGTAGCGAAGTTGCCACCTGGACATGGATCGCTAACGAAAAAGTCGGTGTCTGCGCCGAAGCGGAAAAACGCCCCGGGTGCCATCGGTGGAACAATGTTGGCTGTGTTGGTTAACGGGCGGTCGTATGCGGCATCATAAGTCCACGTTACATCGCCAGCTGCCATGCCAGCTGTTGTTCCAATGACTGGATCAACAGCACCGCCGTAGGGCGCGCCGCCATCGAAATCAACAGAAGCTCCTGACCATGCAGCGATGTCGATCGTAACGGTGCAGAGTTGCTCCGTGCCGGGATTCGGAACAC
>JACNIZ010000275.1 GCA_014382805.1 Planctomycetota bacterium | reverse complement strand
GGAACCCGGGCACCGAGGCTACGTCAAACCCGCGACCTCATCGACGAGTTGGACGCCGACCTGATAGCGCTGCTGGCCCGCCGTGCGGTTTTGGCCAATCGCGCTGGTCAAATCAAAGCGCAAATCGGCCATGGCGTGCGCGACCCCAATCGCGAACAACGCTTGTTGAAGGCGCGCCGAGAACTAGCAAATCAACATAACCTTGATCCCGACGGCATTTCGCGTGTCTTCGAAGCAGTCATGCGGTTTTCTAGAGACCTGCAACAGCGCGATTAGAATACGCGCTAAATGAGCACCACAACCTCTGCCAAGCAGGCCGCCGGCGTCGCCGCCGCTGCCCTAGTCCAAGATGGAATGATTCTCGGATTTGGTACCGGCACGACGGTGGTTTTCTTTTTGGATGCGCTTGCTGAACGCATACGGCTAGAAAAGATCAAAGTGATCGGTGTGCCAACCTCTGAGGCCACCGCCAAACACGCGACCGAACTTGGCATTCCAATCAGCACCTTGGACGAACATCCGGAGCTAGATTTGGTTGTCGACGGTGCCGACGAAGTAGATTTGCAGTTTCGCTTAGTCAAAGGTGGCGGCGGTGCGCTGCTGCGCGAAAAAATTGTTGCGTCGTGCGGTAAACGCGTCGTGATTATTGTTGGTGAAGGCAAAATGGTCGACAAGTTGGGCACGACCTTCTTGCTGCCGGTGGAAGTGGTGCCGTTTGGTGTGCAAGTAACCCGCACCAAAGTGGAGGCGGCTGGCTGCCAGGCGTTTTTACGCACCCTTGAAGATGGCGACGCCTTTCATACAGACAATGGCAATTTGGTCTTAGACTGCAAATTCCGCTATGGAATAGACGATCCAGTGCAAACGCATCAAAGCTTGTCGCAAATTCCCGGTGTGGTTGAGGTCGGAATTTTTCTCGATCTATGCCACGCGGTCATCGAAGGCTGCGCCGATGGCACCTCCATCACTCATCAGAAAAGCTGAGCTCAAGCGTTTAGCAGACGGGTTTACCAATAGCGTTTCCCAGAAGGTTTAGCAAAAACTCCACCGACTCTGACCGATGTCTCAACTCGAAGAACTGTACTCCTTGGATTCCACTGCGCTTGCTGAGCGTTTGATTGCTTCCGTTGGCACCGGCACTTGGCCGCCGGTGCACACCGCGGTGGAATGGGCGCTGCAGCGACACGCCGGACAAAAACGTCGTGATGGTTCGGACTTTGCTGCACATCCGTTGCGAGTAGCTTTGATCTTGCATGAACTTGCCAGTCAAACTCACGCCGACGTGCTTTGCGCTGGTTTGCTGCACGACCTTTTGGAAGATACCGACACCAGCGAAGACGACATCATGGAAGTCTTTGGCACCAAAGTTTCCGACATGGTGCGCTCGCTGACTATGCAGCCGGTTCCGGAAGGTAAGACCAAGCTGCAGCACAATTTGGCTCATTTCGAGTCGTTGCGTTGGGAAGGTCGCGACGTGCAAATAGTGCGCAGCGCCGATCGCTTGGACAACTTAAGAACGCTGAGCTCAATTCCGGAATATGCCCGCCGCGATGAATATGTGCAGGAAACCGAAGAAGGTCTGGTTCCTTTGACCTTGGCAACCAACACTGCGCTCTATCATGCGATATTGAAGGCCCTGGAAGAACTCAAGAGCTAGAAAACTTTCGCTTCAAGGGACCTGGCAAAGATCACTAAGGAAGTTGGGTTATGATGGCCCCACACCATGATTCCCAATCTTTCCGAGCAATTGCCTCACTGGGTCGGGTGGCTATTGCCTGTGTTTTTGCCGCTGTTTGCCATGATCTGGCTGCCGGTGGTGCAAAGCATCCATTTGCGGTTGTTTACCCTGCCCGTTGACCCCGCGGCGCATTGGACGGAACGGGCACGGCGGTTGGCTATACGCTATCGGGTGTGGGGGTTTACTGGCACAGGCGTCTTCATTTGCACGCTGATCCTCGGCTCGCGCTTGGTGGGTCCACTGCAGGTGATTTCCGCCAAAAACATGGTGCTGATTTTGGGCGCAATATTGCTGCTGGAATACATTTGGCTTTATTGGCGCTTCAACGTGCGCCATCAGTTGCCGCATAGTTCGCTGGGTCGCCACTTTTCATTGTGGTTCATCAATTTATTCGTGCTGGCGTCCTATTTGCCGGTGGCGGTAATTATGGCGGCGACGATTCCGCCCAATGGCAGTGCAATGATCATCGGCGAAGTCGTCGGCCTGACCTTGATCTTTTTCGGCTCCTATGTATTCCGCCTGTCGATGTTCCAGCGCCTGGGCTTCGTTCAAGTTGCGCCGGAAAACCTGCAGCGTATTGTTGACCGAGCCGCTGAAAAATCTGGCCACCAACCGAAAGCGGTTTACCTCATCGAAACGCGCTGGGCAAACGCTTATGCTTACCCGCTGCAAAATGAAATGATGTTTTCGTCGCAGGCACTTGCAGTGCTCAACGACGACGAATTGGAGGCCGTCGCAAGTCATGAAATCGGGCATTTAAAAGAAGGCAACACCCGGCTGGTAGTCGCCTTTTGCAACTTTTCCATTTTTGGCGTGCTCGGCTCGTGGCACCCGATCGTGAATGAATGGGGCGCCCCCGGTATGGCGACGGCATTCATTTTGGCGTTGGTGGCGCAACGATTTGGCATGGTCATGACACGGCAGCGAGAAGTGGCGGCGGATCAACACGCAACTGCGCACGTACACGATGAGACCATTCATGCACAAGCGTTGCAGGCTTTGTACCGTTTCAATTTAACCCCGGTGGTCATGGGGAATAAGCGCACCACTCATCCGGATTTATACGACCGCATGCAGGCCGCTGGGTTGACGCCAGAATATGAGCGACCGGAGCCTGCGCGCCTGGCGCTGGGCAAACAGATTGCGTTTTTCATTTCGTCGGCACTGTTGGTGATCGGTCCGATGTATGGGCTGTTATTTGGCGTTGTGAAAATCGACACCTTGGCATATGAAACTGGCGCAGACCGCTGGGTCAATCGCGCGCTGGCGTGTGGCGCTGGCGCCTCGGTCTTAACCAAGATCGGTCGCGAACTAGCCGACGAACCCGAGGAAGCTGTGATGTATTTGACCGCCGCTTCAGAAATTAAACCTAAGTGGTGGGTGGTGAGAATAGATCTCGCCAATGCTTTGGAAAAATTAGGCCGGCGGCATGAAGCTTGGCAGGCTTGGATTGCTGCAGAAATTGCGCACGCGCAATCTAGCAATCAGTCCGCAGACTTTTATTCCGATTACGACGAGGCTAAAGCTCGATTGAGTCAATAAAATTTTTCAGTTCCGACCAATAGAGAGGGAACTGCTGGATGTTGTTGTGGCCGGCGCCAGCTATGTTTACAACTTTGGGTGCAACGGTGAAATGTTCGATCAACCTTTGGGTATGACTGGCGTCAATGATCTGATCTTCTTGGGCAGCTAAAATTAGCGTCGGGATTTTTAAGTCGGGCACGTTTAGGTCGCTGCGAAATTTATGCCGCAGCAATAATGAAATCGGTAAAAATGGATAATAGGCCGAAGCAACACTTTGCAGGCTGTCGAACGGTGTGATCAAAACCATCGCGTCGCAGTTACGGTTTTTTGCCAAATAAGTTGCAACACCAGTTCCTAAGCTGCGGCCGATTACGATTACTTTTGCCGGCTGTAATTGAGCAACGGCGGCATCGTAAACGCGCAATGCATCGGCATACAAATTCTTTTGCGACGGCTTGCCGGTGCTTTCGCCGTAACCGCGGTAATTCATCAACAGCGCTGAGGTGGTAATGCGTTGTTGAAAATCTGGCAGATTATAGGAAACCTCTTCAGCGTTGCCGCCAAAATAGAAAATCAAACTCTGGCTTTCCTTTTTTAACAACCAACCATGAAGACTAGCCCCCTTGACCTCTACTCGAAAAGCCGCGCCCCGAAAGTGCGGCAAGATATTTTTTTCACTGTAAGTCGAAATGGGCTGGCGGATAAAAATTAAGCGATCTTGAAACATGGTTGCCAAAATTAGGATTGCAAGGACCGCGAGAATTAGTTTCTTCATCGTTCCTTTAGTCATCGATTTCCAAGATTAATCTGAAGCTCACTTCCAGCGACGTCGACGCCGGTGCAATGCCCAAACCCGACGTCGGTTTTGCCGCGGTGGCTCCACCTTGCGCCCAGGAACCGCCGGCCGCAAAGCGCTGTGTATGGTCTTGATCCCACCACTCGTTTACCCACTCCAATGCGCTGCCCGAGCAGTCATAAACATCGAATAAAGAAGCATCGATGGGGTAGCGCAATACGGGTTCGGGTTCTGGCTTTGGCCGCGCGAAACAACAGTTGGACCAGATTGGTCTAAAGTCAACGCCGTAGGGATACGGCCAAAGAGTGGCGCCACAGCCAGCCAATCGGAATTGAGATAGCGACGGCAATTTATAGGTATAAGGTAAACCGGCAGCACGTGCTTGTTGTGTTTTCCATTGGGCGAAGGCTACCGCGTCGTCCCACGAAACACCAAAGGCTGGCCACAACGGATGCCAATTTTCGGCAATGGAATAAGTGCCGTCGGCGTTGTGCGGCCACGAGCCACCGTTGTTTTCATTGCGTATGCTGCGTGGAAAACGAACCGGGGCTTGGCTAGCGGCGATGGCCTCTAAAGACTCACGCGTATTAAGGAACTCAAGATATTCAACGCAGGTGACCTCGCGATCCATGATCCAATAACTAGGCTCGGGCCAAGACGGTTGCAGGCTGACGCGGACAAAACCTAGCGGCGTGGTGTGCTCGGCAACCAATGGAATGGGGATCAATTCTTTTTGCTCCGCGTGCGCGTAAAGTTGCACAAAAAAGTCTTCAAAACCTTCGCGGCGAATGATGAAAGCCTGTTCTCCTGGTTCAACTGAAATTGTTTGCTGTGGATCCTGGATTTGCAATGCGTATTTAGGCAGCATGAGCCGAGGCGAAGCAGTGGTGCGGGTCAACAATCCGGCTGGCACTGCAATCGTTAAGTTTTGATTGCCGCGCAATAGCGTGGCGGTGCATTTACCTTGTTGCGCCAGATCCTCAGCAAGGCCCAACTTAATATCTAATTCAGTCCATGTGGCTTGAACTTCATAATTTTGCTCCAATCGCTTGAATTGCCATAACCGCGATTGATTAGGAATGACAGCAAGTTGATCGATGTGGTAATGATCATTTACCGCAATACCGTCTACGCTAACAAGTTGGTCTAAACGCTCGATGGACGGCAGTTCATGTGGTTCCGGCATGGCGTTGCCACGGAGGACAAAAACACTGCCTTCAATGTTAGCGCCGCCAATTTGATAAATGAGATCACCGTGTAAAGCGGGGTCCATATTCTGCAAAACGCGCAAACACCAAGTGCCTGGAATGAGTGGCAGCTCAGCGTTTGATGGAATCGGATCACCCACTAAACCTGGCACTGGAACCATGCGCGGTTCGCCGTTGAGCACTAATTGATCATGTTCCAAATAACGAAATGGGAAAACCGTTACCGGGCCAGGTGGGTCTACATCTAAACCCAGCACGGCCGGCACCATAAATTGATTCCATATGGAGCCGTTGTCATCAAAGCGTAGTGCGCGAGTGCGGTAGAAACGACTTGCCGCATGGTTGCCTTCTTCTATCGCTTCGCGATAACGGATTACATAAAGTTCAGCGCGGATGGCGTTGGCTCCTTGCACATCTGGGTTGGCGCGCTCAGCTTGCTCCAAATACTCCAGCGCTTGATTAAATAATCGTTCTCGTTGCAGGTCGGAAGTGCGGTATTGATTGCGCGCCGCATTAAGGTCGCGAATATCTTTGATGGGAACAAAGGTGGTCTCAAATGCTCGTTCTACTCCGATAGAACGGTTTTTTATACTGGCGATTTCGTCGCCCAACTGCACGAATTCGGTCAGCGCCTGGCGCGCCTGGGCGACCAAATCCTGGGCATTTTTTTTAACTCCTATCCGCTTCTGCTCGGCTTGCACAATCAAAAAAACTACGCCAGCAATGACGGCTGTAGCTGCGGTTAATAATGCCGCCGCACTCGCCCGGTGACGTCGGGTCCATTGCATTGCGCGCCGCCTCAAATTGGGTGGCTGCGCTTGAATGGGTCGGAATTCCAGCACGGCCTCCAAGTCATTGGCGAAAGCGGTTGCGGTCTGATAACGCCGCTCAGGATTTTTTTCCATCGCGTGCAAAATCACAGTTTCCAAGTCACGCGGAATGCCAGGACGGAGTTGTCGTGGCGGAACCGGCTGAACGCTTAATACCTGGTGAAAAATTGCCTCCAGATTGTCGCCGATGAAAGGAACATGGCCAGTGATGCAGCGGTATAAAGTTACGCCTAAAGAGTAAACATCGGTACGTGGATCGAGTTCACTGCTGGAACGAATTTGCTCCGGCGATGAAGTTGCCGGTGAGCCGACGAATGATCGTGTCAGCGTAGGGCCATCGGCGTCGGAATCGCTGGCTAGGCCGAAGTCCACCAAAACCGCTCGACCCTCTGGAGTGATCCGTATGTTCGAGGCTTTGACGTCACGGTGGAGCAAACCTTCGTCGTGCACACATTGCAGCGCGCGGCCAATTTCTAAGGCCCAGCGCACCGCGTCGGCCGGCGCCAATTCGACCTCGGCGTCGGCGGCGTCTTGCAAGGTCTCGGTTAGATCTAAACCTGGCACAAATTCCATCGCTAAGTAGTGCACACCCTGGTCAATGCCAAAGCCGAAAATTGTGACTACGTTGGGGTGCTGAATCCGCGCCAACGATTTTGCTTCGCGATGGAAGCGTGCCGAGGCATTGGATGAGCCAATTAGCTCCGAACGAATCACCTTCAAGGCCACACGCCGACCCAATGATTCTTGCTCGGCCAAATAAACCGTGCCCATGCCGCCGCTGCCCAGACGCATGATCAGCCGAAATTCGCCCAAACGCTGAAACGGCAAACCCTCAACGGTGTCATCGTTACCGGTCCCGGCGGCGGCAGGCAAAACCTGGCAGGCAACGGCCAGGCCATTGAGCTTGGCCAACAAATCCGTATCGACGACGCCAGCTTGCTGCAAAAATTCCTGTGGATCAGGCCGATCGCCATCAAGCAACGCATCCAAAAATGCGTCATATAGCTCGTCGTGACCAGGATTTTCAGTCATCCTGATCTATCCTATCTCAAGTTTCGGCAGATTGATCAGTTTGACTTGCTACCAGCGCAAACACGCGACGAAATCGTTCTTTGGCGCGATGACTTGCTTGCGACGCCGCGTCGTAGGAAATATTCAGCAGTTTGGCCTGTTCGGTAGTGGAAATCCCCTGGGCGGCCCAACCCATCAGCGCTCGGTCGCGCTCTAGAAGCAAATCCAATGCCCGCGCCGCCAACACCACTTGCTCACGCCGCACGGCATATTGCGACGGACTGGTTTGGCTCGCAGCCGGATCCCAGCCCACTTGGCCGGTTTGACTCGCTTCAAAGCGCAAAACCTTGCCAGAATCTCGCTTAAGCGCGGTCCAATAACGGGCCCGGTCCGTCAAATACGAGCGCGTAACCCGGTAAACCCACCCGCGGGCCTCGGCTTGGCCTTGGTATTCGTATTCCAATCCCGCCTTCAAGATCCTGGCTGTCAGACCATGAAACAAATCGTCGACCGTTTCGCAGCGCAGTAACGCCTGCCCGGCGTGGGCGGCGATAAATGAGCGCAGCTCATCTCGATAAGTGAGAATCAACGCATTGACGCGGTCTTGATTCGTTTCCATTCCCTTGACATCGCAAAGCGAATGCTTTGCTGACAGGCTTTTCCAGCTTACTCCAAATCGGCAGAATCTGGCTTGGCCATAAGCTGTCTGAGCTGGGCGGCCTGAAGTTCCAAGGCCGGGTTTTGAAGTTGCAAATTTCGGTCCCGCAGCTTTTGCCAAATTTGGTCGGCTTCGAGGCCAGAATCTACATAAGTCAGCGCCAAATTTTTGGCTACGATCGAGGCTTCGGCCAATGATTGAAAGCGTCGCGAGGACTGGCCGGGACGGTCGGCCAAAGCGTGGAACGGCACACGTTGCATTTCCGACGGCACGCACAACCAAATTTGACGATCGCTTTTCATCAGCATTGGCGCCAGCAACTTCTTATATAGATAGTAAGACTGGTCCAAGTAAGTTTTGAGTCCGCTGGACGGATCCAGTTCTTCGGCTTCTTTGCTCATTGCCGACCACTTTTGCGCCAGCGGTTCGAATTTGCCCAGGTTCCACATCATCACGCCGCTGTTGTCGGCGCGGAACGCATACAAGTTCTGCATGCCGCGGCAATATTCAATCACCGCCGCGTCTTCGGGTAGATTGCGCACCAACGTGCCCGGCGTCCAATCGCTGATGAAGTTGCCGGTTTTCCATCGATCCACTGCGGCCATGCTGTACCAAACGCTTTTGCCGCGGCCGCCTGGAGCACTTGCCCAAGCGAGGTCGGCGTTAAGTGCGGCCAGGTTACGGAGCCGCAATTTTTCACTGCGCTGACCGCGCCATTCGGTGGACTCCAACTTGTTGTAAGCCAATACTTGCTCGGCTTTGGCGAGGTGGCTCTTTGCACTCGAAATGCGTCCGCGTTGCAGGGCCAATTGCGCGGATATTTCCAAGGTAAGCAAGCGTGCTCGAGTGGCACCGGTGTGGGGCAACGCGCGCATCGCTTCGGCCAGCATCTTGTCGGCGTCGGCGGAGGGGTTGACGTAATCCATGACCGCCGCTTGGCGCGCGAAAATTTCAGCGAGGTGGACGCGGATCTCTTGGTGGCTGCTGGTGCTTGGTGAAGTGTCGCGCAAATAGTACTGGCCAGCTTCGATCGCTTGCTCAAGGTGCCAGCGCGCGTTTTTCCACTGCTCAAGTTCCATCGCTACTTTGCCGAGCAAATGATGCACGCGGCAATGTTGGCCGAGACGTTGGTATTCGACCAGTGACTTCTGCACTTGCCACAAATTTTCCTGCGCATCTTCGGTGTAACCAAGTTCCCATTGGGCTTCAGCTAGCAAGTAGGAAAGCGTCGGCGTAGTGAGCTGCTGGTCTGCGAGCTCCGACAGAGTTTTGTAAATCGCCTCGGCCGACGGCAGCAGTTGCACCAGCGCTTCCAAGTGATTTAATGCCGAACTCACGCGCTTGGCGTTGTGGTTGAGTTTGGCTTGGATCGCGGCCTCGCGGAATTGCTGCATGGCGAGTATGGGTTGGCCGTCGGCTTGATACAGCGTGCCGATAGATTCTTGAATCTGGCCCTGCATAGTGGTGTTCAATTGCACCGGCGACGCTAATAGTTTTTGCCACCACAAGCGCAAGTCCGTGCGCCCGTCGTTGGCAAATTGTTTGGACTGGAGCAGCTGAATGAAACCGCGCAACCACGGTGGGGCGGTGATGGGGTCGGTGCTTTGATCGGTAGGAAGATGCAGACGTTCGTCGGCCGCGGCGAGTAGCCCGCGTAATGCGTCGGCGGGGATTTCGTGGCTGATGTCGGGCCACTGCTGACGTGCGTATTGAATTGCGGACTCAAGCTTGGCAATGCGCAGACCGACCGCGCCGATTTGACCGGCTTCGACCGAAAGTTGAATTTGCGTGCTTTCGGCGGTCGGGGTGAAGGCAAGCACTTGCACGGTTGGCCCCTCAATGTATGCACCCGAGGTTGGCAAACCTGGGACAGTAACGGAGCAAATCGGGCCGGAAGTCGTCAGCCAAATCACCAGCGGTTGGCCGGGGACTAGCGCGAGGCGGCGAGTTTGCTCAATGGCGGCAGTTTGGCTGGGGGCGTCAATTTGCCACTGCTCGCCTAAACTGAGCTTAGCAGCCGGTTCTTGGGCGAAACCGGCGCACAAAAAAAGAGGCGCAATAAAGGTCAGCATGGGTTTATGGACATCAGAAGCCTATCGACAGGAAAGACGGTTCAGATGTAAGTATTCATCCTACCAACTATCGCGCGTAAGCGTCGGCGGTCGATAAAATACTCGCCGCGTATAGCCTGCTCCCCGGCATTTTGCGCCCCACCTGATGAAACCGTACCTCGACCGCGTAGCCGAAATCGAACGTCGCCTTCAGCAGATTGGAGGCCGGCTTTGACTACGATTCGAACCTGAAAAATAAAGTCGATTTAGAGTCCCAAATGGGTAAACCGGGCTTCTGGGACAACCAGGAGCGCGCCCAGGAGATCATAGGCAAGGTGAAATTGGCCAAAGCGGTGACCGATCCGGTCGACGCGGCGACTGAAGGTTTGGACGACATCCGCACTCTGATTGAGTTGGGTGAGGAAATGGGCGAAGCCGATGTGGCCGAAGATTTGGATTCTTCACTAGACGAGGCCGAAAAGCGGCTGGCGGCGCTGGAATTCCAGGTCATGTTGGGCGGTGAAAATGACCACCGCAACGCGTTTTTGACCATTCAAGCCGGAGCTGGCGGCACCGACGCCGCCGATTTTGCCGAAATGTTGCAACGCATGTACATCCGCTGGACCGAGCGGCGGCAGTTTGGCATTGAGCAAGTGGAACTAACTGAAAGTGACGAAGGCGGCATTCGCCACGTCACTTATTTGGTCAAAGGACCACATGCTTACGGTTATCTGAAAGCGGAGCGCGGTGTGCATCGGCTGGTGCGCATTTCGCCTTACGACGCTCAGGCTCGCAGGCATACTTCGTTTGTGGCGGTGGAAGTTCTGGCCGAGTTCGATGAGGACTCGCCGATTGAAATCGACATGAACGACGTGCGCGTCGACACTTACCGTGCCGGGGGCGCGGGCGGACAGCACGTCAACAAAACCGATTCGGCGGTGCGTATGACGCACATGCCGACCGGAATTGTGGTGCAGTGCCAGAACGAACGCAGTCAGCACAAAAACCGCGCCACTGCAACGCGCATGTTGATGTCGAAAATGTTTGAATTGCGCGAGCGCGAACGTGACGACGATCTGAAAAAGATGTACGGCCAAAAAGGTGAAATCGCCTGGGGCTCGCAGATCCGTTCCTACGTGCTTCACCCATACCAAATGGTGAAGGACCACCGCACCAACCACGAGGTTGGCAATACTCAAGCCGTGCTCGACGGCGATATTGATTCGTTCATCGAAGAATACCTTCGCTCCAAGTCATCATGACCCCCTCCGCAGAAACTGTAGAAATGACTACTTCCTCTTTGACCAAGCGCACACCGGTGCGGCGTGCTTTACTGAGTGTGTTTTACAAGGATGGCGTGGTGGATTTGGCGCGCGCGTTAGTGGAAAGCGGCGCGGAATTGCTGTCCACCGGCGGCACCATGCGCGCGATCCAGGAAGCGGGTCTGCCAGTAATTGAAGTTGCCGATTACACCGGTTTTCCGGAAATGATGGATGGCCGGGTGAAGACGTTGCATCCGAAAATTCACGGTGGCTTGTTAGCCCGACGCGATGATGCTGGTCACATGGAGTCGATGAAGCAGCACGACATCGGACCGATTGATTTGGTGTGTGTGAATCTCTATCCGTTTGAAGAGACGGTTGCGGCTGGTGCGAGTTACGAAGAGATCATTGAAAAAATCGACATCGGCGGGCCGAGCATGTTGCGGTCGGCGGCGAAGAATCATGATTCGGTGGCGGTTGTTTGTGATCCGAGCGATTACTCGCGGGTTGCAGCGGAGATCGCTGAAGGTGGAACTTCGATTGAGCTGCGCAAGGAATTGGCGCGCAAAGTTTTCCAGCGTACTGGCGATTACGATCGCGCCATTGGTCAATGGTTTATGCGCGAAGAAGGACGGGATTTACGCTACGGCGAAAACCCGCATCAGTCGGCGGCGTTTTTCCCGGATATGGATGGCAAAGGTTTGGGCGGCGCGCGTGTATTGGCTGGCGGCAAGGAGCTGTCCTACAACAACTGGTTGGATATGGATGGCGCGGTGACTGCGGCCAATGATTTGCCAGCGCCCGCTGCCGTTGTAGTCAAACACTCTAACCCTTGCGGCGCTGCATTGGGCAGTGACGTTTGCGATGCCTTAATCAAAGGTTGGGACGGCGATCCACTGTCAGCTTTTGGTTCGGTGATCGCCGTCAACGATTGTTTCGACGTCGCTAGTGCTGAGTACTTAACCAGTCCGGGTCACTTTGTAGAAGTGATTGCTGCCCCTAAATTCGAAGATGCAGCAGTTGAAATTCTGCGCACCAAAGCCAAGTGGGGTAAAAACGTGCGCTTGGTTGTAGTGCCCGCGTTGGTCGGGTGCAACTACTGCGGCGATGGCGAAGGTGCGGCCGACATTGGCGTGCGCGATCAACAAGAAGAGCGACGCGTTTGGGGCGGCACTTTGGTGCAAGGCTCAGATACGCTGCACGCCTTTGACGCGAATTTGAAAGTTGCTGGTGCGACTGGAATTCCAGAAGGCAAAGAAGCTGATTTGCGGTTGGCACAAGTCATCGTCAAGCATCTCAAATCAAACGCAGTGTGCTTGGTGCGCGACAACATGTTAGTTGGCGCTGGCGCAGGCCAAATGAGCCGCGTCGATTCGGCCAAGATTGCCGTCGAAAAAGCGGGTGAACGCGTGCACGGTTCGGTTGCCGGCAGTGATGCATTTTTCCCGTTCCCGGACGGACCGGAAGCATTGTGTAAAGCTGGCGTAGTTGCCATCGCCCAACCAGGCGGCTCAGTTAAAGACGCCGACGTCACTGCGGCTTGCGATGCGTTGAACGTTTGCATGGTGCACACTGGCACGCGGCATTTCCGTCACTAGGCTTAATGATTTGGCGTAAGGGTTAAAAATTTGCCCCAAAATTGCCATAATGGGGTAGAATAATAACCATTATGGCTAGAAGAACCGCGCCACAGCTACCCCTGATCAAGCGTTTGCTTGCTTCGCTTGGTGAAAACATCCGCCTAGCAAGGCTCCGCCGGGGCTTTTCGATGCAAATTGTCGCCGAACGAGCAGGCATGACTCGGACCACCCTGCGCTCAATCGAACGGGGTGAATCTGGCGTGACCTTAGGAGCCTACGCCAACGTGTTGCACAGTCTGGGTTTGCACCAGGATTTGGCTCTGATTGCCCGCGACGATGAACTCGGTCGGAAGTTGCAAGATGCGGAATTGCCGATTCGAAAGCGGGCGCGAAAGGCTAGCCCGAAGAATGGCGACCATGAGCAGGGACTGGCTTAATGGGCGAGCCATCCATCATTGAAGTCTACGCCGACCTTGCGGGTGCGAGAGGGCCTTCTAAAATGGGAGACCTACATGTACTTCCATCACGCGGAAAGCAGATCTTCTCTTTCGAATATGATTCCCATTGGTTAAGTCGCGCAAGCTGGCCAGCCTTTGATCCCGCACTTCAGCTTTATGGCGGACGTCAATACCCTGTGCAAGGAACTGGCAACTTTGGTGTCTTTTTGGATTCGAGTCCTGACCGATGGGGGCGTGTTTTAATGATGCGTAGAGAAGCGCAATTAGCCCGCGCGGAAAACCGTGCCGAGCGACGCCTCCTGGAAACGGATTATTTACTAGGCGTGCATGACGGGCATCGGATTGGTGCACTACGTTTTCGCAAGGATGGCCGGTTTTTAGATGACCAAAAAGAATTTGCAGCTCCACCAAGGACCTCTTTGCGCGAATTGGAAAATGCCTGCTTGCAACTTGAAAAAGAAGGTGCTGAAGACAACCCCGAGTACGGTCAATGGTTGAGAGTGTTGCTGGCGCCCGGCGGCTCTTTGGGTGGCGCGCGTCCCAAGGCGAGCGTGGTGGACGAAGATGGTCAATTGTGGATCGCAAAGTTCCCTAGCCTTCGCGATGAAGAAGATGTCGGCGCTTGGGAAGGAGTGGTACATCAATTGGCGCGACGTGCTGGGATTGAAGTTGCCGACGCGCACGTGCGGAAGTTTGCTTCACGGCATCACACATTTTTAGCCAAGAGATTTGATCGAACTGCCGGTGGTGGGCGGTTGCACTTTGCATCGGCGATGACGATGGTGCAACGCAACGATGAGGATGGTGCCGATGAAGGAGCAAGCTATCTTGAACTTGCCGAGGTGTTGCAACAGGTCGGATCAGATCCAGCACGTGATTTGGAACAGCTATGGCGTCGGCAAGTGTTTTCGATTTGCATTTCGAATACCGACGATCATCTGCGCAACCATAGTTTCTTTCTTAATGAAAATGGTTGGTCTCTCACGCCTGCTTATGACCTGAACCCGGAACGAAATGGTGAAGGATTAAAACTCAACATTTCGGAAACGGATAATACTCAGGACTTAGACTTGGCGTTGGAGGTTTCTTCTTACTACCGACTAAAGGAGTCGCGTGCTTTGGAACTCATTAACGAGGTTGTTGAAGCTGTGAAAACGTGGTCAGAGGTTGCCAGCGCAATCGGACTTTCCAAGACTGCCCAAGACCGAATGAAGCGTGCCTTTAGAATTGCTGCAGAGCGATAACTGGATTAGATCCAGAAAAGGACCTTGTTGCTAGTTTCACAAGTGGTGAGATCGATAGCCTGCAACCAAATCAATCCAGCAGCCGCAGCAGGCACACGCTTTGGCCCCGGTCCAAGAACTGCTTCACCATTCGCATCAGCAGTAACGATGGAGAGCTTTTGCATGTTGGAATTGAGATCCATCATCGTGCCAGCACACGGCAACCCCGACGGAATTGGTGTCGGTCCGCCTTCGCCTTTTGCCCATAGAACTACAGCTTTACCATTGGGAGTAATGCCAGTCATTTTTGCTTGCATGTAATGACCAGTGGTGCCATTCAACCAAAGAGAAAAATTTTGGTTGGGGCTGTCGTAATAAACCATTTCACCCCAATAACCATAGTAGTCCATCCAGCCGACCGGATGTCGGATGCCGGAATCTCGGTCCATCATCCATAAGCCACCATCGACGTAATAAAGTGCCCCAAGATCGTCGAAGCACATGGAGAAACCGAAGTCAAGTGGCCCAAGGAAGTTTAGGTTCACATCAGTTGCCGCACCCGTTGAGGTTTCAATCCGAACTAAGCCATGGGAAGCCGTATAGCCATAAAGTACCCCATCGTGAAAATCCATCGCTAGTAAATCCCTGGTCCCAGTTGAACCAATTAAGGTAGCGGTTCCAGTAGACAGGTCGACAGAATACAGTTCATGTAATCCTCCTCCGCCGGGCCAAACAGGATCATGGGCAACAAAGAGTTGGTCGTTTTGACCAAAAGCCATGGACCCTACCTCGGTTAGCGGGGTACTAGTAATGAAACTGGCTGAACCATCGTTTGGGCTGATCTGATAAATAGCCCATCCCGCAATCCAGTCCCCAGAGGCGCCAAAAAGTTGGCCCTGGCTATTCATGGCCAAGCCATTCCATTGGAATGAATGGTGCCCCGTCGATCCAATGGAACTGGTGGTGCCGTGCTTGAGGTCGACGGCAAATAGTTCTCCCCAGACACTCAGAATCCTCCCTTCTTGGGAAAAGGCTGGTAGCGTAGAAAATACCGTGATTACGGCGATCAGGGAAATGCGAAGAAAGTAAGACATTGAGATCTAAGATCCACTATTGACAGCTTAGCTCATTTTTTTTTAACATGTTCAGTACTTTTCCAAATTCTCGAAGAAGTACAAAGAATAGAAATGAAAAAAACTTTTAATAATCAGTGTTGCTCTCGGTTGGATACTTTCAGCTAGCATTGCAGAAGGACAAGTTGTTGTGCCAAGAACAGAGCCAGCCATCTTCTTCAGGGTGCCCGTAGCGGCTGATGGCGCAGCATTCAGTCAAGGGGCTGGCGATCCGGGTCGTGATTCTGACCATGGCACAGTTGCCATGAATAATGATCGAGACGTGGTTGTGGCATTTCATACCGTTCGAGAAAATGATTTAATTACCCCTTTTGTATATGCGGGGGAACTTAAGCAGGTTGAGCTCGCATATTTTGAGTATCGAGAAAGCGCGGGGGTTGGGGCCTGGGTCCACATCGATACCGGAATTTTAGGCAGCATTGACTGGTCTCCTCTTAGTATTGGAACGGTTTCGCTGGTCCGGTGTGAAAGGCCGGATGTGGTTGCCGTGGATGACAAGTTCTTCGTTGTTTGGACGAGGAGGTATGACCGGGATACGCCGGGAGTTGGTGATCCTGGTGATAATGAGCCTGCCGTTTTAGAGTGCGCTTGGGTGGGGAAAAATGCAGGCTCTACAGGTCTCGACGTTTATGCTGACCCCGCTGGGAATGATGGTTTGGGGTATTCTTTGGATTTCCACATTGGCGGGCCTACGGCTTTTGAGATCAGAGAATGTGCGGGCGTTGCTGATGCGGTTGTCCTAAGTGACCCGCTCCATCCTAACCATCCTTACAACGTCGCAGTGGTTTACCCACACCAGAAGGAGTTCGCAAGAGACACCGGGAACAAGAGGAAGTTTGACCTTCGAGTAGTTACATGCAGCTTGGACACAAGCCAACCTACACCGGTTATTTCTAAGACCACATACAATCCAATTGCGTTGGACCTTGCATTCAACGGTGATCCCGCTCCAGGAGGAATTCCCTCACCAGGTTTGGTGCTTCCAGATCTTGCTCCATCCAAGGAGGACAATGCCTTCTGGCTGGCCTATGAAGAGCAGGTTGAAAGGGAAATCACACCAAGCTCCACAGGTGTTCCAGAGGATGTTGCCGAAGGAAAAATCAGGCTAAAGTACATGACCTTATCCGGTGGGCAATGGTCACCTGAAGCAACAAAAACTTTTAAGACGCCTGGAGGAGGTCCAAATTATAACTGGCGTAGGCGGCCGATGATTTCATCCTATCCAGACGAACCCAATCACCATTTGGTTTCGATTTCATACGGTACGGCAAATTCAAATCCAGATATAGGGGATGACTCCACCAATATTTTCTATGAGCAATGGGAGTACTTAAACGGGGGACTAAGCTCCCCTCCAAGTCTCCCATCGCCGCTGACGGTTGATTGGCCAAACCTTGATACTGCCTGGGATGACCGACCTGCGCCTCTCATGGGAAGGGCTTCCCCGTTTATCCGCCGCTGTTATGCCACGCGAATTGACGACCCCGCTTTTCCTCAACGGCGGGACCTATTTGAATTTGATCCCGTATATCCTTCCACGTTGAAGATCATTGATTCTGATACTGATGTGATAAGTAGTGTAAGTCGGCCGGCAGCTGCATTCCTACACTTCCCTGGGGCAGTAAACCCCGATTACTTCGCTGTAACTTGGGAGAAAAGGGTGGATCCGCCGGATAACATTCTGCGTGTTTTTCTAACAATTCAATAGATCTACACCTTTTGAAATGTTCTTGCACTCTCAATAAGCTCCCGGAAGATTTTTCGGGGGCGTTGAGGATCGTTGAGGTATGACTTGAGCAAGTTTATGTCGAAGGTGTTCATCTTTAATAAGTCAGGCATCAAACTTAGATAAAAAATAGGACCCTATTGCTTGTTTCGCAAGTCGTGAGATCTACGGCTTGGAGCCAGATAAAACCTTTTGCTGAGCTCGGTACACGCTTCGGTCCCGGTCCGAGTACCGCTTCACCATTCGCGTCGGCCGTAACGATGGATAGCTTTTGCATGCTCGAATTGAGATCCATCATCGTGCCAGCACAAGGCAAGCCTGACGGAATCAGCGTCGGTCCACCTTCTCCTTTTGCCCATAAGACTGCAGCTTGACCATTGGGAGTGATGCCAGTCATTTTGGCTTGCATGTAATGACCGGTGGTGCCGTTTAACCAAAGTGAAAAATGCGGCTTTGGACCTTCGCGGAATACGGCTTCAGCCCAATAGCCGAAAGATGAAATCCAATCGACTGGGCTATAGATACCAGATTCGAAATCAATCATCCATAAGGCGTGATTGACGTAATAGCCCGCGCCAGCGTCGTCAAAGCACATGGAAATGGTTGCGCCCTCAGGTTCAATGAAATTCGGATTTACATCTGTGGCGACCCCGGTGACGGTGTCAATCCAAACCAAGCCTTCCAAGCCATTCATGCCGCATAATTGATCCCCATGAAAGTCGAGAGCAATTACGGATTCAATTCCAGTGTTTCCAACTAAATTCAACAGCCCCGTCGAGGTATCGAAAGTGTACAGATCATTTAGGCCGCCTATGGCTGGGAATAGCGGATCGTTAATTAGATAAAACGTATCGTTGGGTCCGATGGCAATGCACCCAACTCCAAAAAGTCCTGTGTCCGCAATAAATGTACCTAAACCTGTAACGGGATCAATCTCATAAATTGAAAACCCCGAGACCCAGCTACCAGTAGACCCATAAAGTCTTCCTTGGCTATCTTGAGTCAAGCCCGACCATAAATTGTCATGGTGTCCGGTCAAGCCAATAAATGACAGTGAACCGGAATTTGGATCTATTGAGTGAAGGTCTCCGCCTCCTCCAAGGAGAATTATTTCCTGGCTTTGAACTGCCGAAGAGCACATCAAAAAGCTTGCAAGCACCAGGATTGAAATTACACGCATCAAAGCCCCACCGATGGGAAAGTTACTATGAGCCCATAATAACCAAAAATTTGAATAACTGCGGGTGTGGATCAGATCCAGAAAAGAATCTTGTTGCTAGTTTCACAAGTGGTGAGATCCACAGCCTGCAGCCAGATCAATCCTCTAGCTGCACTCGGTACACGCTTCGGCCCCGGTCCAAGGATTGCTTCACCATAAGCATCGGCCGTAACAAAGGAAAGCTTCTGCATGTTGGAATTGAGATCCATCATCGTGCCAACACACGGCAACCCCGACGGAATCGGCGTCGGTCCACCTTCTTCTTTTGCCCATAGGACGGCAGCTTGACCATTGGGAGTGATGCCGGTCATTTTGCCTTGCATGTAATGACCAGTAGTGCCACTAAGCCACAGAGAAAAATGCGGCTTTGGCCCTTCTCGAAATACCGCTTCAGCCCAGTACCCAAAGCCGGAGAGCAAGCCGACAGGGTTGCGAGTGCCTGACCCTGAATCCATCATCCATAACGCGTGATCGATGTAGTAACCCGCACCAAAATCATCGAAGCACATGGAAACCGTTGTGCTAAATGGACCCCTAAGATTTGGATTAACATCCGTCGCGGATCCAGTAGAAAGATCAATTTTCACTAAGCCTCCAACGGCGCTATATCCAAACAATTCGCCCCCATTGAAATCCATTGCCATGAGATGCTCGGTACCAGTGCTTCCGATCAGCGTTATCCCCCCAGTGGCAACATCAAACGTATACAAATCGAATAAGCCGCCCGACGAAGGATATAGAGGGTCATGGGCAAGGTAAAATATGTCATTTGGTCCGATTGCGATGCAATTTACACCGGTTAATCCTGTGTGGTTGACCAAGGTACCCAGCCCTGTACTAGGGTCGATTTCGTAAACGGAATATCCTGCAATCCAATTTCCAGTTGAACCGAATAGCCGGCCCATGCTGTCTTGTGCTAAGCCTGTCCAAATAAAGTCGTGGTGACCGGTTAGGCCAATAAAGGTGATTGCACCTGAGTTTGGATCAACGGAATGAAGGTCCCCGTTTAGCCCAAGTGCGAGTACTTCCTGGCTCTGAGCTGCCGAAGGGCACATCAAAAAGCTCACAAGGGCAAGGATTGAAATTACACGCATTAAAGCCCCATCGGTTGGAAAGTTATTATGAGCCCATAATAACCAAAAATTTGAATAACGGTGAAAGTGGATCAGATCCAGAAAAGGATCTTGTTACTAGTTTCGCAAGTCGAGAGATCAACAGCCTGCAACCAGATCAATCCCGCCGCCGCAGCAGGGACACGCTTCGGTCCCGGGCCAAGGATTGCTTCACCATTTGCATCGGCAGTAACAAAGGAAAGCTTCTGCATGTTGGAATTGAGATCCATCATCATTCCAGCACACGGCAACCCCGATGGAATTGGTGTCGGCCCGCCTTCTCCTTTTGCCCAAAGAACAGCCGCCTGACCATTGGGAGTGATACCAGTCATTTTGGCCTGCATGTAATGACCGGTGGTGCCATCCAACCAAAGAGAAAAGTGCGGCCTTGGTCCCTCTCGAAAAACTGCTTCAGCCCAATAACCGAAAGAAGAAATCCAATTGACAGGGCTATAGATGCCAGATTCGTAATCAATCATCCATAAGGCGTGGTTAATGTAATAACCAGCACCGGCGTCATCAAAACAAATGGAAATCGTTGCACCTTTAGGCTCAAAGAAATTTGGATTTACATCTGTAGCGACGCCAGTGGCCGTATCAATCCAAACTAAGCCCTCCATGGTGTTTACGCCGCATAATTGATCACCGCGAAAATCGAGGGCAATCAAATGCTCCACCCCTGTACTCCCGATTAGGGTGGTTGAGCCAGTGGATAGATCAAAGGTGTATAGGTCATACAATCCACCTATGGAGGGGAATCGAGGGTCATTGCCAAGGTAAAAGGTGTTGTCAGGGCCAATTGCAATGCTTCCGACGCCGAATAGCCCAGTGTTATTGACAAATGTGCCTAGCCCAGTGTTGGGATCAATTTCATAAATGGAATATCCGTAAATCCAGTTTCCGGTAGACCCGTAGAGCTTTCCTTGACTGTCTTGGGCCAAACCCGTCCATAGGTAATCGTGGTGCCCAGTTAAGCCAATGAATGACAGTGCGCCGGAATTTGGGTCAATAGAATGCAGATCGCCATTACCTCCAAGTACGAGAATTTCCTGGCCCGATACTTTAGATGGGCAAACCAGCAAGATCGCAAGTACTAGGATTGAAACTAAATTCATTATTGACCGATTGTTCCGAGGTTTCCTCTTGACATAATACAGCTTTTTTTTTTTTACGCTGCCTAAGACTTTTCTTAATTCCTCATAAAGGTGACAAGCCGTGAGCAAAATTTGCCTAACTTTGATGGTCATGTCAATCATTGGATTGTCGGGCCAAATTCAAGCCCAGACCCAGGTCCTTACCAGGTCCACAAATAGCCCGCCAATGACATTGGATGAAGTACTATTGGCAA
>JACNIZ010000029.1 GCA_014382805.1 Planctomycetota bacterium | reverse complement strand
CTCTAGCCCCCACGATTCTCTGTTATCGGTCCAGCCACCTTGCAGCGCCTGCGGCAACGCGCCGATGCCATCCAAGTTCCATTCATGGTCTTCATCCCAAAATGGAGTGGGATCGGTCGCAGGGTGGCTACCTGCTTGAATATGCTCCGAATAAGAACTTGCGGATTCGACTGCAACAAGGACGCGGGCGCGGTCAAAGCTTTCCCGCGCGGCTTCGGAACGCATACGGCCAGTAAACAAAAACGGCACACCCAATGAGAACAACAGCGCCAATGCCAGCAGCACGACCAAAATCGCTGATCCGCCTTGCGCCAAGCGCGCAGTCAGGTCTATGGATCGGGCGGATGTTTGCAATCGACTCATAACAGCGGCTCCTCGGTAAAGACCCCGATTTGGGTAGCGCTAACCTCTTCACCCAGAGCGGAAATGCGAAGTGGAACGGGCTTTTGGTGCACGCTCGGATCGAGCCGACCGTGGCGGTCGAACACCACTTCGGTGGCGCCTAAAAATGCATCCTGGTCGTCGCTCAGCTCCGGCCCTTCTTCTCTTGCCAAACCCCAAACTTGGAGCTCATCCATCCAACCAGTGAAACGGCCTTCTGGGTCACCCAAAGAAATACTGCCTTCAGCCGGTGGTTGCTCTCCTAGCGATTCCGCCTGGGCGAGCAGCTTGCCGTTCAAAATAATCTGCATGCTTTGGCCAGCGGCGATGGCACGTAGGTGATGCCAGCGCCCGGGTTTCACCGACCCGGCTGGAGTCGCCAAATTTTGCTCATTCCAAGTCACGCCATCGCCCCAGGACACGATCCATTGCAAAGAACCATCGCGCTGTACATTGATTTCAAATAAATCCTTCCATACGGCCAATTTACAACTGGCAAATTCTTCCATTTTGAAATCAAATTCCACCTGCAAGCCAGCTGGAGAGTGAAAGGTACCGCCGCGTCCTACAACCGTCGCCACTCCACCTTGGGTTAGGTCCAGGCCAGCGCCGTAGCGACCGACCTTACCGAGCACGCCGGTACCTCCAAGTTGGATTTGCTCGCGCTCTTCGAAGCCCGGTTCGAAAGTTGCCTCAAGACGACTGCGGTAGACAAAACGCGCGAAGCGACCTGGATCCAGGTCATCGTTCTTTTCAAACCGCAACACTACATTCTGGCCGGTAGCCCGCGCCCGATCGCGACTGGATTGCACAAACGATTCCACCATGCGCTGCAGGCCACGTGCGCCAGGATCCATGCGATCAGCGCCGCCCAATCCGATGCCCATCAAAATGCCGAGAATCACCAACACCAACATCATTTCGGCGAGGGTGAATCCTGAGCGGTGGCGAAGCATGGGCAATTGCTTAGTTTGCGTGAACGATGTCGTCCTCGGTGTCAAAAATGCCGTCGGGGCCGGCGGAAATTAGCTGGAAGCCGTTCTGGCCAAGGGCAAGGCCGGTCCCTTGGTCGCGGGCAGGGGTTACGGTTTGCTCTACAAACTGGCCGTCCTCACCGGCGAAACATTGAGCTGCGCGGTCGTAATGCATGCTTTCGAAATACACGATTGGGTTGCCCCAGCCGTCAACAATTTCTTTGAGCTGCTTGTCCGAAAAAATGGTCAACTGGCGAGAACTGGAATCGTCGTCGGTATTCCCTAACCACTCCAACTTGGGTTTTTGACCAGTATAGGACGGGTCGAAAAACGCCAAACACAGCGCTTCGGAGTTTTCATTCAGTGCCGAGGCACTGGCGTTGCGCGGCAGGCGGTCGTCGGGGTAATCGTTTTCGACCGAGCGGTAGGACGCAATCAATTGCGCCAAAGTCTGCAGGCGCGTTTTAGTGTTATTGATCTCGGCCTTACCGAAAATACCCCCACCTGAAACGATGAAGGCGCCCAACAACACGCCTACGATCACAATCACCACCATCAGCTCCAACAGGGTGAAGCCAGAACGGCGCGAGCTTAAATCAAATCGATGCAGTTTCATGGTTAGGGCTTAGAAAAGATCACCTTTACATTATCCAGCGTAGTGTTGACCGGTAACGCATTGGAAGTTTCGGCGTACAAACCGTAAACCAAGGACCCGGACGACGACTTCAGCACCGCAGCGCTGCCTTGGTAAATTTTTTCACCATCCACCTTGATGGTCAGCACTGGGGTCGATGGCTCGCGATCCAAGGTAAATTCGATCGGGATCGGCACATTCAACGGCAGTTTTTTACCATCAATGCGCTTGCGCTCATCTTTGGCGCCCTGGGTCCAGTGGTAGACCAAATAGCCGTCGCGATCCCGGAAGACCTCGAAGGTCCACGTGGCTTTGCCTTGGCGCGTTTCAATCGCCATGTACAAACCGGCGTCGCCGAGGTGACCGTCGCCAATTTCTAGTTCACCACTGAAGTGGTTGAAGTGCAAAGCGGTCACGGTACGCGTGGCTCTGGTGTCACCCTGCTTGTCATGACTGCCACGAATGGTCAATTTGCCATCCCGCAAAACCGGGCCGACGCCATTCCGGGCCTTCGATTGCACCTCCCATCCTGGACGCAAGCGGCTGCCATCAAAGGGGTCTTCCCAGAGTCGTAGCTTGGCGTGGGTCTGAATGCGCTCCTGCCAAGTTTGGGCGTACAAGTACTGTGGATCTTCCGGATTTTGACGCAGGTTGTCTTGCAAGAAGCTGAAGTCAGCAACCGCTTGAATCAAGTCGCCAGTGGCATAGGCAACTGCCGCCAAAGAGTTTTGCGCAGAGTGATGGGCGACGTCCAAAGACAGCGCATCGTGTAGTAATTCGCCAGCACGATCCCATTCCTCTAGCCTCATTTGGTTCAATGCACGGCGCATTGCCAAGTCGGCCCACTGCGGTGCATTTCCTTCATTGGAAGCCCACCCAGGACGCGAAATAGCGGCGCGACGGAAAGCAACCTCGGCGGCTTCTGGGGCGTCGATTTGGTGCAACAGCCAACCCAACTCAGCGAGCGCACCCGCACATCGAGGGTGAAGCGCTACCAAGTCACGCAAATCGCTGCTGGCCTGATCGAGTTGACCATCTCGCGCCGCCCAGCGCGCTTTGAGATAGAGGCCATAAATCAGATCGGGTTGAAGTTCCAATGCCTGCTCCAAAGCTTCGGCCGCTTCGTTGGGCATTTCCAGCACGTCGTACCAAAACGCTAACGCCGCCAATGCTGGGCCTGCGTCCAACGGTGCGGATTCAGCAGATGCACGCAAGTCGCGCACCACTTCGGCAGCCGCGCCACCATCGGCAGCCGTGGCTAAAGCGCGCATGTAAAGCAGGTTTGGATGAGCACCATACTCTTCAATCGCCGCCTCGGCTTCCTGCAATGCTTGGCCAAATTCGCCAGCAGAATAAGAAGCGGCGATGATGCCTATACGCGAAAGCACTGCGACGTCTTTGCCGCCCGCAGCGCTCACGGTGTCCTCAAAAGCTTTTTTACTTTTCGCCCAGTCGCCTTTGGTCAAGTAAGCACGCCCCAGGGCATACCCGTTGGCCAGCGACAGGTCGGAATTACGCTGCAGTGGCAAACTGGAGACACGTTGCAAGTAAACAATGGCCTCGTCGACCCGATTGTTATCTAACAACACAACCCCCAAAGCATGCAATGCAGACGAGTCACCCGGTTGCAAGTCATCTGCCCGACGCAGTAGTTGCTCGGCTTCGTTATCCACTCCCAGGCGTCTCAAAATTCGCGCCATGCCGACGCGAATCGATGCGTTGCGTTTGAAACGGCCGTCCTCGATGGGCAGCTGTAAATCCGGTGCACTCAGTGGCAAAACTTCACCAGAGAGGCGCCCGTAAAGCGTGAATGCTTCATCGAAGCGGAAGGTGCGCTCCCAAACTTGCCCCAGCATCATCCAATTCAAGGGGTCATCTTTAGCTAGCCCAATCAGCACTCGCGCCAACTCTTCGGCGTAGCCAAATGCGACGGGTTCAGGAATCGCGTTGTTCAGCAACCATTTGATGTATTCCCGCAACTCCTCAGTGTCACCGGCGCTAGCGTCCCGCA
>JACNIZ010000161.1 GCA_014382805.1 Planctomycetota bacterium | reverse complement strand
AGCGGGCAGGCTGGACTAACTTTCTACCACGGCAATGCCCCTGGAGCCAGCGGGGTTTACCACCCAGTTCCTGGCGTTTCCGCCAACCGCGCCCAACAGAATCGCGACGCCTTTTACAAAGCTGCCGATGCCACTGGCGAAGAAAGCTGGAAAGGCACCAGCCGCTATTTCTTCGGCGAAGGCATCCGTTACTTGATGGAAAATCCAGGCGAAGCCATCGCTCTGGAGGGACGAAAATTCTGGTGGTTCTTCACCGGCCGAGGCTACGGCGACCTTTACATACCGGCTTTGGAAAAACGCCAAGAGTTCGGCAGCAAATTGTCGTTTGCGCCGCTGGCTCTTGCCCTCTTCCTTCCGCTTGCCGTGCTGGGATTCATCCTGCTTGGCCGCAAAGGACTGCGCAACGCACTGCCAGAGCTACTGCTATTCGGGATGCCATTGTTGGTTGTACTCCTGTTTTGGTACAGCCCGCGCTACCGAATGCCGGTGGCACCTGTTGCCATATTGCTTGCTGCCCATGCAATCTCCGTCGCATTGCGCGGCAAGGAGGACGAAAAACCCACCTCCATTCAATGGCGCATCGCTGGCGGCGTTTTGCTGAGCGTCGGCATCATTACGGGGTCGATCAATGCCACCAGCGGTTTTGATGACCCGGAGTTGATGGAACCGGCGTTTCTATTTTCGGTGGGCGATACTTTGCGCAACGAGGACCGCCTCGATGAAGCCGAGCCCTATTTAAAAAGAGCGGTGGACGAGGGTTTTGACACCTTTGAGGGCCACTACGGCTATTCGCAGATGCTATTAAGACGTGGCAACCAACTTTGGATTAGCGAGGACGGCGAGGAGCAGGCGCGTGGTTTGGGCTTATTTGGGGTGGCTGTAACTGAGCTCAAAGCGGCTTTGCGCCACAATCCATTGCACATGGAAGCGCGTGAAAACATGGCTAACCTGGTTTTTTGGTACTGGGAACGTCAAGGCGCAACCCGCGAGGATGCAATTTCCGAGCTGAAGGACTCGATCGATATCGCCAAACAGATTGCAGACGCTGGGGCTACCGCGAGGCTACAAGAGAAGCTCCAAATTGTGCTAGCAGCCCCCGCCGACGCGCTCACGCCGACGGACCCGGGTCAATAATTTCGCATGCCCATTCGTGCCAAGCAATCTCGTGCGCAACCCTTGCGTTTGCGCGACCTCCGCTGGACCTGCCCCGCTTCCTGGATTCCGGCAGCCAAAGCCCGAAAAACTGGCGGCAAGGATGGCGCAGATCCCTGGCTGGCTTTCGGCTTGCTCGGCCAGCAGCGCGCGTTGCAGGCTCTGGAATTGGGTTTGAATGTCCAGGGCTCAGGCTACAACGTTTTTGTCGCCGGATTGGGCGGCAGCGATGAGCCAGAGAAGGTCGTCAAGCTGATTGAGCAACTGCGCAATAAACTCTACTGCGAGATACCGGGCGAGCACGTTTTTGTACATAACTTTGACGACCCGGTGCGTCCGCAGCACTTGCGCCTCAAGGCTGGGCAATCGACTGCATTGCAGCAAGGTATGCAGCGTTGGGTCAGCGCGCTATCGCGAGAGATCTCCCAATTGCTCGAGAGCGACGCGCACAGCGAACGTCGTCATCATCTTTACAACAAGTACCGCCGTGCTGAGGAGCAACTTTTCCGGCGCTTTGGACTGGAGCTGCAAGAAGCCAAGTTGGAATTGGTGCAGATCGAAGATGAAAACGGTGCTCGGCGCGATATTTTCTGCCGCATTGGCGAGCAAATTTTGCCGTTGGAATCGTTACCCGAACTACCGCGCGACGTACGTCCCAAAGCGGCCGAATTTAAGCGCCTGCAAAAGTTACATGAGGCTGCGCTCACTGACCTAAACAAGGTGCAGCGCAAAGCTCGTTCGCTGGGCTTGCGTTTAATCAGCCAAGTTCAATCCATGGACGCGGCGGTGGTCGAAGAAGTTGTGCAAAGTTTGACTTTGGCATTGGCCGAAGAAGTCGGCGCCGACTTGCCAATGGCAGCCTGGCTTGGCGACTGCGCCGGTTATGCCAATTCCCATCCGCAACTTTTTTTGCGCGGCGATGGCAGCGGCGATGACGACGACGACGACAGCGGCAAAGCACCTTTTGGCATGGAGGTGTTTGAGGTCAACATGGTGCGCACCCTGGGCAAGGATTCAGGCTGCCCTATCGTTTATGAGCAACACCCGAATTATTCCAACCTGTTTGGATCGGTAGAGCGTCATATTTTGCGCCAAGGGGGCGGTTCGGCTCACCTTGCGGTGCGCTCTGGTTCGCTGTTAGAAGCTGACGGCGGCTATTTAGTGCTGAATGCACGCGATATTTTCCGCGAAACTGAAGTATGGCGCGCTCTTAAGCGTACCCTGCAAACCGGACGCTTGGAAATCCATGCACTTGAGGCAATCTCACCTTTGGGTGTCACCGGGGTTCGGCCTGCGCCGATTCCCTTGAATTTGAAGTTGATCTTAGTCGGCAGCGCTGATTTGTTTGAGTCGCTGCACATACAGGACCATGACTTCCCTAACATTTTCAAAGTCAAAGCTGAGTTTGAAGAAACGGTAGCGCTAAATCGTAAGCACGTCGCTGGACTGGCGACGTCGTTAAGAGCGTTGGGCAAAGAGATGGGTTTGTTACCGTTTTCGCGTTCGGGTTTGCAGGCGTTGGCCGAACGCGCAGTGAATTTGGCCGGACGCCGGACCCAGATTTCGACCGAACTACCGATCTTGCTCGACTTCGCCCGCGAGGCGTCTTACTTCGCCGAACGCTCGCCTAAGAAGAAGATTTCGCGCGAGCATGTTGCCAATGCCCAAACAGCGTTTCGCCGCATGCACGCCACCGATTCGGAGTGGCACTTGCGCCACGTTTTGGAAGGCATTTACGAAATCCAAACCAAAGGCGAACTTATCGGTTCACTCAACGCGCTAACCGTAATCAGCTTGGGGCCGCTTTCCTTCGGCCGCGCGTCGCGCCTCAGTGCGGTGGTTTCCGCCGGCGAAGAAAGCTACTTAAACATCGAGCGCGACGTCGACCTATCGGGACCGATTCACTCTAAGGGAGTGTTGATGTTGGAGTCCTTTATGCGCCATCGCTTCGGCCAAAAACGTGGTTTGCCGGTGAAGGTGTCGCTAACCTTCGATCAGAGCTACGGACCGATTGATGGCGATTCGGCTTCGTCGACGGAAATTTATGCGTTGCTGAGTGCTATCGGCAAGCTACCGCTGCGTCAAGATTTGGCGGTCACGGGTGCGGTCAACATGAAGGGTGAAGTGATGGCCGTCGGTGGGGTCAATGCGAAGGTACGCGGATTTTGGGAGCTGTGCAATGCTCGCGGCCTGACCGGCACGCAAGGCGTCATTTTGCCGAAGTCGAATGTCGAAGATTTGATGCTCGACACCAACATCATGAGTTCGGTGAAAGCTGGGATGTTCCACCTCTGGGCGATTGATCATGTCGACGCCGGAATCGCCATTTTGACAGGGTTGAAGGCTAGCGAGGTACACGAGCGGGTGCAGAAGGGGCTTGAGACTTATGCCGAAGCGCTTAAAGAGAGCAACGACTCCGCTGACGCCTCGAAGAATGACGAGTAGAATGGCGGGTTCCGATCGCCAAGAATCATGCTGTTCATCGACCCCCACATTCACTGCGTCTCGCGCGTAACCGACGACTACCAAAACCAGTTCCGCCACGGCATGCGCGTGGTCATCGAACCGGCGTTTTGGCTGGGCCAACCGCGCACTAGTGCCGGCACCTTCCGCGACTACTTTTCCATGTTGCTGGAATGGGAGCCGCAGCGCGCTGCCAATTATGGTTTGACCCACCGCTGCTTAATGGCTCTCAATCCGAAGGAAGCCAACGACCCGCGGGTTGCCGATCCGGTTATGGAAATGCTCCCGGAATTCCTCAATCACCCGAACGTAATTGGTGTCGGAGAAACGGGTTACGACGAAATAACTGCGGCAGAAGAAAAAGCCTTGTTGCGCCACGTCGAGCTGGCCAAGGAGTTCAACCTGCCGGTCATGGTGCACACTCCTCACCGCGACAAGGCACGTGGAACTGAACGCACCATGGATGTGCTCGAAGACATGGGTATGGATCCGGCACGTGTGATTATTGATCACTCCACCGAAGAGACCACCAAAATGATCTTGGATCGCGGTTATTGGGCCGGACACACGGTTTATCCGCACACCAAGCTCACGGCCGAACGCTTCGCCAACATCTTCATGGAATTTGGAACCGAACGCATGATGATCAACTCATCAGGCGACTGGGGCGAGTCCGACCCGCTGAACGTGATCAAAACGGCAGCCTTGCTCGAACAGCGCGGTGCTGCACGTGCAGATATCCAGAAATTGGTGTGGCAGAACATCATCGATTTCTATGGCCACGAGCGCCTAAATCTGTCGGAAGCCCTGGTACAAGCAGGATCTACGCTGATCACTGCCTAGTAAGCGCTTTACGGCGGCGAAGGCCAAATTTGCCTTTTCCGCCGTTTTTTTGGTTAACGATGTTACCCAGCGCCATGGACCCCCTATTTATGCTTACCTGAGTTTCACCTAGGGGAGAAACAAAGGGGGAGAGAATTGCGAGAGCTCTGGGGAGGGCTCTCGCACCTTTTTTTTATACTCGCAGCACCTTGTTGAACCGCCACCTTTTAGGGCTGCTTTGCGCGTTGCCAATTGCCGCGCCCCAGGATCAAGGTCCTTTTTTCGCCAGTGGCATGAAGGCCGGAGATGTCGATCAAAGCTCGGCTGTGGTGTGGGTGCGGTTGAGCCAAAAGGCAGCGGCTGATTTTTCAAAACTGCCGATTCACAGTCAGGGCTTGAGTGGCCAGCAACTAGACGTCAGTTTGATGCCGATTGATGTGGTTCCAGGGATGGCTGGCGAAGTTCGAATCCAATATCAGCCGATTTCCGCCGAGCCGAGCACAGCCCAGAAGAGTGCCTGGCAGTCAGTCACCAGCGCAAGTAATTTTATTCATCAGTTCCAGCTGACAGATTTACAGCCAAACACAACTTACTCCTATCATGCCGAAGCTAGGCGCATCGGCTCCAGTAGGGTTTCGGCCACTATGCAAGGTAAATTTCAAACCGCACCGGCGGCTACAGATGCGGCCGTCATTCGTTTTGCGGTGACCACTTGCCAAGCAGTGCGCAGCATTGATGCTGGGACCGATGGACATCGCGCTTATCAACAGATGTTGGCGTTTGAGCCGCAGTTTTTGGTGCATACCGGCGACATCGTCTATTACGACAAGGCGCCACTTGCAAAAACTGAAGCCCAAGCATTGGCGAAGTGGGATTTAATGTTTGGCTATAAGCACAATCAGGATTTCCACCGTCAGGTCAGCACTTATTTTATGAAAGACGACCACGACACATTGAAAAATGATTGCTGGCCTGGCCAAACCTATGGGGAACTGACTTTTGCCCAGGGGTTGGCAATTTTCCGGCAACAGGTGCCAATCCGTGGGCGGACTTATCGCAGCGTTCGATGGGGTAAAGATGTGCAGATCTGGATGACGGAAAACCGTGACTTTCGCTCATCAAATCGCTTGAAGGATGGGCCGCAAAAAACCATCCTTGGGGCGACCCAAATGGCCTGGTTGAAAAATTCCTTGGCGAAGTCTGACGCAACTTACAAGTTCATTTTGTCGCCTGGCCCAATCGTCGGTCCGGACAAAAAAGGGAAGGCCGATAATCATGCAAATGATGCATTTCGCCATGAAGGCCAAGAGTTAAGAGGCTTTTTGAGCAAACTGCCGAATACCTATGTGATCTGCGGCGACCGCCATTGGCAGTACTGCTCAACGGATCCCACCACCGGATTGATTGAAATGGGCTGTGGCCCGATCAATGATCAGCACAACTTCGGCGGCAACCCAGGCAAGAATGATAATTACCACAATTACTTCACTGGAAAAGGCGGATTTTTGGGCATCACCGTAAACGGTAAAAATGCTATTGCCGAGTGGTATTCCGCTGACTCCCTAGTACCACGCCATCGCCAAAGGTTTAGCGCCGAGCACGATTGACGCGTTCAGAGGCCCAAATCTCGCCATTTTTAATATAATTAGTAAGAGGGTCGTAAACCGCCCCTCCTCTTTGAGAATGTGTAGCTGTGCATCCCCTAAATTCATTGCGCACTCGCTCCTTTTGGGGCTTTTCTTCGTTGGGATTGCTCCTCCCAGTGCAGCCTTGCAACAGCAAGATGGAGTGCGCCATTATTGGACCTTGCTGCCCAATTGGCATTTCGACTTTAAGTCGAAGCTGGCATCGGTAGCGGATCAAGACGGCGATGGCGTTCGGGACATCATGGTCAGTAGCCCGTGGCAGTCACTTATTTACTACCCGAGGGTTACTTTTGTATCCGGTCGCAGCGGAGAAGAAATTCGCACTGAAGAGCATCGGGAATACCTGCATAGATACGGACGGGGAATTGGCGATGCCGGCGACGTCAACGGTGACGGGATCGATGATTACGTAATTGGCAACCCGGATGGTAGTGACGGCATGGGCAAGGTAGAGGTAAAGTCCGGTGCAGATGGATCCTTGATCTGGGAGTTTGAAGGACTGGTGAGTGGGCAACAAGTCGGGTGCCGTGTGGGCGGTGTTGGAGATGTAAATGGCGACGGCTTTGCCGATATAGCCTCCAGCGGAGGTGGAACCTTTATTGCCTCCGGCGCAACGGGAGAAATACTCCAACGCCTGCCCGCCGGAAACTTTTGCCGTGCCAATGACTTGAATGGCGACGGCCATGATGACATCGTCATTAGCTTCCCAGGAGCCACACCCAACGGGCTACCCAGCGGCGAGGCGGTTGCCTATTCAGGAATTGATGGCGCCGCACTTTGGCGCATGACTGGCCCCTGGCTGAATGCAGATTTCGGCCACGCCATTGACATCGTTGGCGATCTCAATGGTGACGGCTCCAACGAAGTTCTGATCGGCGCACCTGCCTATGACAATCAGCGCGGCGCTGCATGTTTGCTGGATGGTGGCACGGGTTTGCTTTTACAACAATTCTTTGGGAACCGAGTAGACGATAAGTTTGGCGTTAGCGTGGCAGGGACCGGAGACATGAATGGCGATGGCGTGATTGATTTCGCAATTGGTGCAAAGCAAAAACGTGTGCTGTATGGTGGCTGGGGTGGCTATGTCGCTATTATTTCAGGAGTTGACTACGAAATCATTTGCCCACTTCGCGGCGGGAGAAGATCGAACTTTGGGCACCTAATTTGCGCACCCGGAGATATCAATGATGACGGCCAAGCAGACCTTATTGTGGGAAGCCCCGGCGTCGGTGGCCAAAATGTGGCGGCATTTGGCTTCAACCCATTTTTACTAGCGTCGAGTCACGAGCTATCTGCCAGCGCGACTCAACCCGTTCAGTTTGAAATCACTTTCCCCGCCGCGGAAGG
Organism: Planctomycetota bacterium; assembly: GCA_014382805.1. GTDB lineage: Bacteria > Planctomycetota > UBA1135 > UBA1135 > UBA1135 > JACNIZ01. Next base: position 13,568 of record JACNIZ010000161.1, on the reverse strand, counting down.
CTTGCGCACCTATCGCTTACTAGCCTCTCATTCCGGAGTAGGACCGACGTCCATCAATGGCTTCGAGATTCCACTCACTTGGGATGCTTTACTGCAAGCCGGAATGAGTGGAACGGTTCCACCCGTATCATCCGGTTTCGTCGGCGTGCTCGATGTCAACGGGAGAGCTGTAGCTCAGCTCGCAGGTCGCCCTTATCTCGCCCGCTGGCCCGGGGCTAGGGTTTACATTGCCGCAGTTTCATTTGAAACCATCGGTTCCATCTGGATCTGCAAAAACACTTCTATTCCTGTCACCTTAGAAATCAACCCATAGCTCATGCCTATTTCAACCTTCAACACATCTGCACTCATCATCGCCGGTTGTTTTTTAAGTTCGCCGACCGTTGCGCAGGGAGATCGCGAACTCATTCGCGAACTTGAATTTCTGCCTCCTGATCTGCACAAAGCGGCAATCCACGATTTTGACGGCGACGGAGTTCGCGACCTAATAGGTGGCAATCCCGCCGCATCTTCCGGTGGCCTGAAAGCTGGCCGAGTTCAAATCCTATCCGGAATGGACGGCACGCCGCTATACACATTAGAAGGTAGTGTTGGCGACGAACTGGGTTATGCCGTAACCGCACTAGGCGATCAAAACGGCGACGGAATCCCCGATCTCGCCGCATCCGCGCCACGCTCACACGGTGGTGACGGCAGCATATTAATACTTTCAGGAGCAGACGCTGCACTTTTGCAAACAGTGACAGGCAACAAGCTACATCTGGACGATTTCGGTGAAGCACTTTGGGATGGCGGTGATTACAGCGGAGACGGAATCTCCGAAATCATCGTCCGCACGAACTCCGTTGCCGCAGTGATATACGACTTGCAATCAAATTCGGTGCTACATGACCTGCCTTTAGCCGGATCGCTTTACTGGTTGGATGACATGGACGGCGACGGCTATTCAGAAATCTTGCAATCCTCAAATATAGGATTGAATGTTTACTCCACTGCATCAAAGTCCAACCTGTGGGAGGCTTACGAGTTTTTTCACCTCTCAGGATTGGCCATCCCCGACCACAATGGCGACGGAATTCTCGATGTCGCCCATTTCGTTGATGCCGACCTGCAATTTCTTGACGGGCGCACTGGCAACGTGCTGCAGAGCGTGCGGTTTGAGGAGGATTACACAGATCCCTCACGTCCCCGATTGATTGGCGATTTAGACGGAGATCAAAAGGGGGACATCATCGCCGGCTCCTACAACAACGATTACCTCAACGCCTTCTCCTCCACCACTGGCTTGCACCTTTGGCGCGAATTCGACTACGGTGGCTTAGGTGTTTCCTGGGACGATGAAGACGTGGATGGCTCACCTAGAATCTTCTGCACCGGCGACGGAAATGAGTACAAACTCGTTGCTCTGCGTTCCGGATTGCTACTTAGTCAATTCACCCTGTCTGCCTCCAGCACGGATACCGTCGAACTGCAAATCAATTTCTCCTGGCAGCGCAGTGACACCTATTACGCCATTTTAGTCAGCAATGCCGTCGCCGGTTCGACCTGGGTTAACCAGTTCGAAATACCATTGGGGTTGTGCCCATTATAAGCGTACACAATGGCTTCAAAACCCCTGCCCGGTAGCTACAACTTCCAAGCAAAACTCGACGCCAACGGCGACGCCCTCGCCACCCTAACTCCAGTAACGCGGGTGAATGCTTTAGTTGGTCAAACATTGCATTTCTGCGCCGTTTTATTCGACTACCGGGGCGCCATCCCGGTAGGCGAAATTTGTTCCCTCCCTACCACGTTGAACATTTTGCCCTAATACCCTCGCATAAATTCGCCCTAGCCATGAAAGCTTGCCCTGCTCTTTACTTGCCATTACTAATCACCAGTTGCTTTACCGGCAATGCAATCGCCCAGGAGGACGGCTCCCACCATCTTTGGACTTGGCGGGGGCGCGCTGAATTCAATAAAATATCAAGCATTGCAGACCAAGATGGTGATGGAGTACGCGACCTCATTTTTGGACATCCCGTGACCGGAGGCGGAGGAAGTTACTTCGAACCCTATGTCGGGATTTTCTCAGGTCGAACCGGACTGACAATTCGTGAAATGGTCACCCCTGATGGCTTAAAAAGTTTCGGGAAAGGCGTGGGAGATGCGGGCGACGTCAACGGTGACGGTATCGACGACTTCATGGTCAGTGCACCGGGAGGAGACGGCTTTGTATTCGTGTTCTCAGGTGCGGATCAACAAATTATTCATCGTTTCGTTAGCAAGTTTAGCGGCCAACACATAGGCAATCGCGTTGGCGGAGTAGGCGACGTAGACGGCGACGGTCTAGCCGATATTGCATTTTCGGGCGGCGGTGTTTTTGTGTTCTCTGGAGCGACGGCACGTTTTCTGTATCGGCTTCCGGATGGGCAATTCCGTCGCGCCGGAGACTTGGACATGGACGGCATCGATGACATCGTTGTCGGTTACCCCAAAGCAGCGCCGAGTGGTGTGCAAACTGGAGAAGTAGTTGCATACTCAGGCATTGATGGAAGCCCTTTATGGCAAACTTTCGGTCCCTGGGCCGATAGTTCCTTTGCTTCATCGATTGCAATGATCGGTGACGTTACTGGGGATGGCGCTTCCGATGTCATAGTTGGGGCTCATCAGCTCGATTACGAGCGAGGCGCAATTTGTTTATTGGATGGAGCCAATGGCCAAATCTTTGAAAGAAAATTCGGCCACCGAAAAACTGACAAGTTTGGAGTGAGCGTTGCGGGACCAGGAGATATGAATGGCGACGGCATACCGGACTACGTCGTCGGCGCCAAACAACGCCGTGTGGATCATGACAAAATGGGTGGTTATGTGGAGTTCTACTCAGGCCAAGACCATCGCCTTTTCCTCAAACTTCGAGGAAAAAAGAAACATAACTTTGGCTTGGCTTTGACTAGTCCTGGCGACATTGACAACGATGGCTTGGCGGACATTTTGATTGGCAAATTCGCAGAAGAAATGTTTGCGTTTAGTTATAACCCTTACTTCCTGGCAGATGCGGAGTCGATTTCAATCTCGGGAACTCGACCCATCCAATTCCTCTTGCGGTTCCCTTACAGCGAAGCTGGCCGCGACTACCGCATCCTTGCCTCTTATTCTGGAACAGGGCCCACTTTAGTTAATGGCTTTGAAATCCCGTTGACATTGGATGAGGCTCTACTGGCTGGATTAAACGGCCAATTGCCCCCAGGGTCTGTGCATTTCGCTGGCAAGCTTAATGGCAATGCCAAAGCATTTGCGCAATGGTCTGCGTCGTCCTTCCTCGCACCGTGGGTGGGCCAGTCTTTTCAACTTGCAGCCGTGAGTTGCGACACGATCGGCCCGGTATGGATCGGCCGCATTGCTTCCGCCCCCATAACTCTTGAAATCTTGCCTTAATCGTCATGTACTTTCACTCACTTCCTAAGCAAGCTCTGACGATCGGATTTTCCTTCGTCGCCTTTTCTACCTTAATAGCAGCTCAGGGTGATCGAGAACTGCAACGCAACCTCGGTCGTTATTCCACTTCCCAGCGGGCTGTTCCGATTCATGACTTCAATGGCGATGCGATTCCTGATATTTTGCACAGCGAACCAAATGACTCGACCGGCGGTTTCCAAGCTGGCAAAATTCAAATCCTGTCAGGGGCAGATGGAACAGCGTTATTCACTCTGCACGGCAACGGCGGCGACTTCCTGGGAAGTGGAATCTGCGGCATGGAAGATCAGACTGGGGACCAAATTCCTGACTTTGTAGTCACTGCGCGAGGATGGGACGGGGGCAAAGGAAAACTCTCTCTTTTTTCCGGTAGCGACGGCTCAGTTGTAAAAACTTTAACCGGGAATTCCCTTAACCAAAAAAACCTAGGTGTATCTGTTTTCCCAGTGGGTGATTTGGATGGCGATGGAATTAAAGACATCAGCTTTTCAGGCAGAACCGACAAGATCGGACATTTGACCTTTTACTCACTAGCCAACGATTATCAGATGTTTCAAATTAACCATGTGGATACTGCCCAAGATGCGGGCGACACCACAGGAGATGGAATAGATGACCTGCTCATATACGTAGATTTTGTAAGCACTGTAAGTCTGCATTCAGGTGCAACTGGACTACAACTTTGGGAAACGTGGTACCAAAGCCAAGCACCAATGCCTATTGAGGATCGCAACGGCAACGGCCTGCCCGATGTTGCTCTTTTTCACTACAACGGAACTGACTACCACCTCAAATGGGTGGATGGAGCTACTGGGCAGGACCTCCGCTCAGGGGTTAATTTATTCCCTAGGGGCTTCACCCAATCTTGGGCAACCAATGATTTAGATGGCGATGGTTTCCGCGACATGCTGACCAGAACAGGCGCCGGAATCGCAGCGATTTCTACACATAGCGGTGACATCATGTGGTTAGATAGTAATTTAGGAAAAATCCTCGGTTCCATGCCGGATATGACAGGCAACCAACTCTCGCAAATGCTGTGCAACGGCAGAGGCTATGACCTACTCCTCGTTAACTTGCTACCGGGATTAAAACTTAGCCGCGACACCTTGTCCGCCTCAAGCAGCGACACAGTGCAATTTGAAATCAATTATTCCGATCGCTACTCCCGCCATCGGTATGCAATATTGGCTTCCACCGCCACATTCGGTCTGACTCAAATCAATGACTTCAAAATAATGCTCGGTTGGAGTTCGCTGTTGAACCACACTATGTCCGGCAAGCACATACCTGGAAGTAGCCCATTCTGGGGCAGATTAGACGCCCACGGCGACGCAACCGCAACTTTAACTGCGAGCACTGCTCTTGCCCCTTACATAGGCACAAGTGTGCAATTCTGCGCGGTGCTTTATGACTACTTAGGCGTCCTGCCCATCGGCGAAAACTGTTCGATTCCTCAATCACTACAAATTTTGCCCTAGGCAATCGACAAGCGCCAATCTACCTTGCCCGACAATCATGAGCGACTTCCCCGAAAAGACCTGCGAAATTGATTCCCTTGTCACCCACGCCAAGTTGGTGGAAGCTGCCATCGCAGGTCGCAAAACGCAGCAGCGTCGTAATGGAATTTATGCCTATCCCGGCGAGGCCTTTGAACTGCAAGGCATGCAGTTCAAAGTCATAGATTTACGTCGTGAGTCTTTGGGGCAAATGACAGACGAAGACGCGCGCGCCGAGGGCTACCCCGGCTTAGAGGTGTACCGCGATTTGATCCTACGCATGCACAAAGGCATGGAATGGAATGAAACCGCTAAGGTTTGGGTGCACGAATTCGAGCGCTGCGCGGAATGATCAGCCGTCGCCTCGCTCGCCAACCTTGACCCGTATGGTCATCGGTGAGCCGTCGCGCCAAACCTTGAGTTTGACTGTGGTCCCCGGCATCACGGACGTAATCCGGGCGATTAACTCCTTGTACTGACCGATTTCTTGGCCGTCAATCGCCAGAATGATGTCACCGCGTTGCAGGCCGGCCTTGGAAGCTGGCGAATCTCTGGTCACCCGGCGGACACGAGCACCATAAGGTCGGCTCAACCCAACTTGATCGGCGTAGGATGCATCAACATTGCTCGGATCCAATCCGAGGTAACCTCGGCGAACTTTATTGCCGGCCGTCAGCTGCTCAACAATGCTGCTCGCCATGAAAGACGGCACGGCATATCCCGCACCCTGCCAAACCTGGCCGGAAATCGCAGTGTTGACGCCAATCACCTCGCCCGCCATGTTGACCAACGGCCCACCCGACGAGCCGCGATCGATATAAGCGTCGAACTGGAGAAAATCTTCATATTTGATATTCGGCAATTGCGGGTCGCGGTTGAGACCCGAAATGACCCCGGTGCTGGTGGTGCCAATTTCGCCTAGAGGGTTGCCAACCGCCATCACCCAGTGACCGGGCCGCAAAATGTCACTGTTGCCCCAATTGAGCTGGTAAAGCGCCTCACCCTCCGGAATTCGCACTACCGCCAGGTCCGTCGCCGGATCGGTACCGACCACTGTGGCTTCAAATTTGCGGCCGTCGTTCAAGCGCACCCGAACCACCGCATCGGCACTACCGACGACGTGATTATTCGTCACCAAGATGCCACGCGCAGCATCCAGCACGAAACCGGAGCCAGTGCCACTGGTACGACCGCCATCGGGACCTCCTTCGACCCGCGTGGCTTCAAAATGCACGGTAGCCCGAAGAACTTGCGTGGCCAATTCAGCGGTGGCCTCGGAAAGAGCTGCCAGAGTTGGGTTTGCTCCCTTTCCGGCTCCGCCGACGGTCGAGTCAGCAGCAGCCTGTTGCTGGGAGTCCATGGGCCCCAAAAGCAGGCCGGTGAGTAGTAGTAGAGCAGCGGTGAGGATGGAATTTCGCATGGCGGTTCACCCATTCTGCATGATTCAGGCAGCAATCTCATCACTGTTCATCAAAATGCCATTGCGCTGGTACCCGTAAAGGTTAGGGGAGCGTAGAATCCCCCACTTCTCACCGGTGCACCTCTCCCGGAAACCTCAGGGAGAGGTGCAGCCGGATTGTGCCTCGATCCTCTGACCAGCCCTCTCTCGATGTCCGCGATCAAGATCAAGCGGGGCCTCAACCTGCCGATTTCGGGTTCCCTACAAGCCGCAGATGCGGTCAAGGGTCCCGTGATAAAGCATGTGGCTTTATTGCCACAGGAGGCCGTCGGCATCAAGACCAAGTTGCTTTGCGAAGTAGGTGATACCGTCAAAATCGGTACGCCCCTATTTTTCAACAAACGCAATCCCCAGGTCTTGTTTACGTCCCCTTCTGCCGGTGAAGTACTGGCAATTCACCGCGGCCACCGACGTTCCGTACAGTCGGTAGTGGTGATGGTGGACGAATCCGACGCCCAGGTTGAATTTAGCCCCTTCGACACCAGTCATTCCTCTCGCGAGGACCTGGTGGATCTCCTCTGTCGTTCCGGTTTCTGGCCATGCTTGCGCCAGCGTCCCTACGACTCTATTCCCGATCCCGCCAACCAGCCTCAAGCGGTGGTGGTCAGTGCCGCTGATACGCAGCCGCTGGCGCCGTCGCCTTTGCTCCTGCTTGCTGGCCGTGAAAAGGATTTCCAAGCCGGCCTTGCCGCCCTGCAAAAACTCAGCGACGGTCCTACCTTTGTTGCCACTCATGGCGGTGAAAACTGGAGCGCTTTCCTTTGCGACAGTGTCAAACACCAGGATTTTGCAGGTCCGCACCCGGCTGGAAACGTCGGTGTGCAGATTCACCACCTGGCACCGGTGGGTCCGGGCAAGACGACTTGGCACATTGGCTATCAAGATGTGGCTGATTTGGGTTTGTTCCTGACTACCGGCAAGCTCACTTCGGAACGTCTGGTTGCGTTGGTGGGACCCGGCGTGCGTCAGCCTAAGTTGCTGCGCACCCGCAAGGGAGCTGCCACCGGTGATTTGTGCGCCCTGGATACGCCGTTCAAAAAGGCCCGCTTTATTAGCGGCTCGGCCTTGGGCGGACGCATTTGCCAGCCCAGCACCGAAACGGGTTACGTCGGTCGCTACACCAATATGGTGACCATTCTGAATGACGCGCCGAAACGCCGTTTTTTGGATTGGGTGCACCCATTTGGCAAGCAGCACACCATGACTAACACCCTGCTGGCGAAGTTCACCAAGAAGAGCTTCGACATGGATACCGACGTCAACGGCGGCCCACGCGGCATTGTTCCGATCGGTTCTTACGAAGAAGTGATGCCGATGGACATCCTGCCGACGCAGTTGTTCCGAGCCTTGGCCGGCAACGACCTAGAGACCGCTGAAAAAATGGGCGTGCTTGAATTGGTCGAGGACGATATTGCGCTGTGTGAATACGTCTGCCCCTCCAAGCTGGAGTTGGGCAAGTTGCTGCGCACGATGCTAACCCGAATTGAGAAGGAGGGCTAAAGCATGAAATTCCTTAGAAAACAGCTCGACAAGCTCGAGCCGCTGTTTGAAAGGGGCGGCAAGCTGGAGCGCTTGTTCCCGGTCTTCGAGGCGATGGACAGCTTTATGTTCACGTCCGGCAAGACTGCGCAAAGCGGTGCCCACATTCGCGACGGCATCGACATGAAGCGCTTGATGATGATCGTCGTCTACGCGTTGCTACCCGCGACTTTGTTCGCGATGTACAACGCTGGCTACCAGGAGATGCTGGCGGCTGGGACCGCGGCGGAAGACATCGGCTTGATGGCTGCGTTCCTGGGTGGAGCGTGGAAGTTTTTGCCGTTGTACATCGTCACCCTGGCTGCAGGCGGAATCATTGAAGCCACGTTTTCGATCATTCGTAAACACGAGATCAACGAGGGCTTCCTGGTCACCAGTTTGCTTTATCCGCTGATCGTGCCGCCGGATCTACCGCTTTGGCAAGCCGCGATGGGCATTGCTTTTGGTGTGTTGATCGGTAAGGAGATCTTCGGTGGAACCGGCATGAACGTGCTGAATCCTGCGCTGACCGGCCGCATCTTCCTGTTTTTTGCTTATCCCGGTCAAATTTCCGGCGACAGCGTTTGGATCGCGGGCAAAGAAAATTGGATTGATGGTTGGTCCGGCGCGACGCCGCTGGCTCAGTTCTACGGCGGCACCACTCATGACACAGTGCTGATGCCAGATGGCCAAACTGTGATGACTTGGTGGGACGCCTTCGTTGGCATGATCCCTGGTTCGCTGGGTGAAACGTCGGCACTGGCCTGTTTCATCGGTGCCTTCATCTTGATCATTACCAAGGTCGGCAGCTGGCGCATCATGGCTGGTTGCATGATCGGCATGTTTGCGATGGCCGGATTGTTCAACCTGATTGCCGTCAACAGTTTCATGCAAGTGCCGTGGTACTGGCATCTGGTCACTGGCGGCTTTGCCTTTGGCATGGTGTTCATGGCAACGGACCCAGTTTCAGCGGCTTCGACGGATACCGGCCGCTGGATTTACGGCATTCTGATCGGCGTGCTGACCGTGCTAGTGCGGGTGGTGAACCCGGCCTACCCCGAAGGCATGATGCTGGCCATCATCTTCATGAATGTGTTTGCCCCGACGATTGATTATTACGTCGTCAAGAGCAACATCAAGCGAAGGGAGAAGCGCCTTGGATTACAGTAACAAGTACATCGTCACCTTCGCGGCCGTGCTCTGCTTGGTCTGCTCTACTTTGGTGTCCTCGATCGCGGTTGGCCTGAAGGATCGCCAAGAGGTGAACCGAATTTTGGACAAGCGCACGATGATTCTGCGGGTGGCCAATTTGGTCGGCGACAAAGAAAAGCCCAGTATCGAAGAGGTCAACAAGTTCTTCGAGGCCATTGAAACCAAAGTGGTCGACTTCAAGACGGGCGCACTGGTCGACGTGGATCCAACCACTGTGGATCCGCGCAAAAATGCCAAAGCTGCCGGCAAGTCCTCGGCAATCGTGAACCCGTGGGCGAAAAAGGCCGGAATTAAGTCGGTTGCGGATCAGCAGTTGATTTACCTGGTGCGCACCCCGGGCAAAGAATGCGTGGTGTTCCCCTACTACGGCAACGGCCTTTGGTCAGCCATGTATGGATTCATGTGCGTGACGCCTGACCTGGCGGAAGTCATCGGCATCATCTACTACGAGCAAGGCGAAACTGCCGGCTTGGGTGGTGAGGTCGAAAATCCGCTGTGGCGGGCCAGATGGAAAGGTAAAAAAGCGCTTTCCGCAGACAACGAACTGTTAGTGGAAGTGGTCAAAAGCGGTTTAGCCAAAGACCCGACCACTCAAGTCGACGGTATCGCTGGTGCCACCATCACCAGCGTTGCGGTGACTTACGCGCTCAAGTTCTGGTTTGGTGAGCAGGGCTACGGCCCAGCCCTGGACGACATTCGCGCCGCCGCGCAGGAGGCGAAGTAATGGCTAGCGAGAATAAAAAGATCCTGCTGGATCCGATGCACATCAATAACCCGATTACCCTGCAGGTACTCGGAATTTGCTCGGCGCTCGCAGTTACCACCAAGCTAGAAACGGCATTCGTGATGTCGCTGGCACTAACTTTTGTACTGGTGTTGTCCAACGTAGTGATTTCGCTGATTCGGAACAAAATTCCGAGCAGTATTCGAATCATTACTCAACTGGCCATCATTGCCTCGTTGGTGATCGTGGCCGACCAGTTGCTTAAAGCCTTCATTTACGACGTCAGCAAGCAGCTGTCGGTGTTCGTCGGCTTGATCATTACCAACTGCATTGTGATGGGTCGCGCCGAAGCCTTTGCGATGGCGAACCCACCGGGCAAGTCGGCGATTGACGGCTTGGGTAACTCCCTGGGTTACGCGGTGATCCTGATTGTCGTTGCTTTCTTCCGCGAGCTGTTCGGCTCCGGCAAGATTTTCGGCATGACCATCATGCAAACGGTAAATGATGGTGGCTGGTATCCACCTAACGGCCTCATGGTGATGTCACCCGGCGCCTTCTTCCTGATTGGATTCATCATTTGGTTCCAACGCTGGATCAGCCCTGAGATTCAGGAGGAGAACTAGTCATGGAACTGCTTAACATCTTCCTTAAGTCGGCCTTCGTCGAAAACATGGCGTTGGCTTACTTCCTCGGCATGTGTTCGTTCTTGGCGGTATCGAAAAAGGTCGACACTGCATTGGGACTAGGCTTGGCGGTCATTTTTGTGTTGGCGGTAACGACGCCTATCAACAACCTGGTCTACAACTACCTACTCAAAGAAGGCGCGATGACCTGGATGAGCCCAGGCATGGCAGAAGTAGACCTGAGTTTCCTTGGTTTCATTGCCTACATCGCAGTGATTGCGGCAATGGTGCAAATCGTGGAAATGGCGATCGACAAGTTTTCGCCGACGCTTTACGCCTCGCTCGGTGTGTTCTTGCCGCTGATTGCGGTGAACTGTGCGATTCTCGGAGCGTCTTTGTTCATGGTTCAGCGCGACTACACGCTGGCTGAAAGTACCGTCTTCGGACTTGGGTCCGGCGTCGGTTGGTTGCTGGCCATTGTCGCCCTTGCGGCCATTCGCGAGCGTTTGATTTACTCCAATGTTCCAAAGCCACTACGCGGTTTGGGCATCACCTTCATTACCACAGGATTGATGGCACTAGGCTTTCAAATCTTTGGTGGCATCCAGCTTTAACCCAGTAATCATAAAGAGGAATACATCATGGAAACCATCGCACTAGGCGTTGCCATGTTCTGCTTCTTGGTGCTGGCTATGGTCTTTGTACTGCTGGCTGCCAAATCGAAGCTCGTTGCATCGGGCGACGTCTCCATCATCATCAACGGCAAAGACGGCGAAGCCATTCCGGTTTCGCCAGGAAGTTCGTTGCTGACCACCCTTGCTAACCAAAAGATCTTCATTCCGTCGGCATGTGGCGGTGGTGGCACTTGTGCCCAATGTCGCGTGCAGGTGGATAGCGGCAGCGGCGGATTGCTGCCGACCGAAGAAGGTCATATCACGCGCGGTGAGGCCAAAGAAAATTGGCGCTTGGCTTGTCAGGTCAAGGTCAAAGAGGACATGAACATTCGGGTCGATGAATCGGTGTTCTCGGTGCAAAAGTGGGACTGCGAAGTGGTCTCTAACCGTAACGTGGCGACGTTCATCAAGGAGTTCAAGGTGCGCTTGCCTGAAGGCAAGAAGATCGATTTCACTTCGGGCGACTACATCCAAATTGAAATTCCAAAGCACGACGTGGAGTACAAAAACTTCGATGTGGAAGAGGAATACCACGAAGATTGGGACAAGTTCAACATCTGGCAATACCGCTCAGTGGTCGATGAGCCAGTGGAACGCGCGTACTCAATGGCCAACTACCCCGCCGAAGGCGACGACTTGGTCATGCTGAACGTGCGAATCGCGTCGCCGCCGCCAAACGCTCCGGAAGGCACTCCGCCAGGCAAAGGGTCGTCGTACATCTTTGACTGCAAGCCAGGTGACAAGGTTGTGGTTTCAGGCCCTTACGGTGACTTCCACATTCAGAAAACGCAAAACGAAATGATGTTCATTGGTGGTGGTGCCGGCATGGCGCCGCTGCGTTCGCACATCATGCGTTTGTTGCGAACCGAAAAAACCGACCGCAAGATCACCTACTGGTACGGTGCGCGTTCCAAGCGCGAAATGTTCTACGTCGAAGAATTCGACAAGCTGGCCGAGGACTTTGACAACTTCGAGTGGCACGTCGCTTTGTCTGATGCGCTACCTGAAGACAAATGGGATGGTCCAACCGGCTTCATTCACCAAGTGGTGAAAGACTTGTACTTGAGCAAGCACGATGCGCCCGAAGACATTGAGTACTACTTGTGCGGACCGCCGATGATGAACTCGGCCGTGCTCAAGATGCTGGATGACATGGGTGTAGAGCCTGAAATGATCCGTCTCGACGACTTCGGCGGATGATTCAACTGCATACCTCAACCGCCCCAGTGAAGCTCGCTTCGCTGGCGGCGGTTTTTCTGTTGGTGCTGATGTTGAGCGCCGTTGGATGCGGAACCCAAACCCAACCCGAAGCGCAAAAACTCGAAGGCCGCACTATGGGCACGAGTTGGCACGCCACATTGGTGCACGCTCCAAACAACGTCGACTTTCAACAGCTAATTCAGGATGCGGTCGAGCAAGTGGATCGCCGAATGTCCACCTATAGGGAAGATTCCGAACTTTCCCGCTTCAACCGTGCCGGCGCCGGTGAGTTTGCAGGCTTGACGGCGATGACCATGAAGGTTCTCGTCGGTGCCCTGCATATTGCCAAATGCAGTGACGGGGCTTTCGACCCCACAATATTGCCATTAGTGGAAGGCTGGGGTTTCGGCGCAAAACAAGGTTCAGAACAACCCAGCGCCGCGCAAATTGAACAGTGGAAAACTGAAATGGGATGGCAGCAAGTCCTGCTAAAAGAAAATGGCACGGTCCATAAAAGCAAGGCGACTTTGCGCATTGACTTATCGGCCAACGCCAAGGGTTTTGGGGTCGATCACGCAGCGGCGGCGATTGAAAACGCAGGTTGCACCAACTTTTTGATCGAAGTCGGCGGGGAATTGCGCTCCGCTGGCACCAAAGCCGACGGTTCGGCTTGGCGTATCGGCATTGACCGCCCCGTGCCAAGCGTGCTGGCTGCGCACCAGCTTCAGCAAGTCATCCAAATTAGTGACTGGTCCGTGGCAACTAGCGGTGACTACCGCAATTATCGCGAAGTCGACGGCAAACGTGTCAGCCACCTCATAGACCCACGCAGTGGCTATCCGATTTCCCACAACCTGGTCTCGGTAACGGTTGTGGCAGGCGATTGCATGACCGCCGACGGCCTCGCCACCGCCATCTCCATCCTCGGCGTGGACGAAGGCTTAAAACTGCTCCTGCAGTTTCCTGGCAGCCACGCATATTTCATCCTGCGAGACGGCGACACTTTCACGGTACGCGAAAGCGAGGGCTTCGCCCCGTTCAAAGTGGAGTAACCACGCGGTCGGCCTGATGGCATCGACCAGGACCTGATTTAAACCGACATCGGCGGTTCCGTCGGCGGCCTCGGGTGGTGGGGGTTGGGGTCCTTTCGCCGCGGGGAGGCCCGTTCAGGAAAGGCCACCCACTCATTGCCTTCGTCCCGGG
>JACNIZ010000031.1 GCA_014382805.1 Planctomycetota bacterium | reverse complement strand
CGTCCCCCCGCACCCGCGGCTCCCACCCCCCTCCCACGCGCCCCTCCCCGCCCCTCCCCCCCGCCGTGTGGGCGTTATTTTCCCTCTCGCTGGTGCTCTCCTCCGCCGAAGTTGGTGCCAACACACCCCTCCCCAGGCCCAAAGAAGATAACCCCCACCCCCCTCTCCCCCCCCCCCCCCCCCCCCCCCCCCGCCACACCCACGGCATCCGTTCCCCTTCGTCTCCTTCGCTTCCATGACTGACTCCTTTGATCCATCCCCCGCCGCCGGCGACCGCTTCAGCTTCGGCCTGTGGACCGTCGGCAATCCCGGCGCCGACCCGTTTGGCCCTGCCGTACGCCCACGCATCAGCCCGACGGAAATCGTCGCCGGTTTAAGCAAAGCCGGAGCCTGGGGGGTGAATTTGCATGACAACGATTTGATTCCGTTTGGCGCTTCTGCCGCGAAGCGTGATCAAATCGTTGCCGATTTCAAACAAGCGCTTAGCGATCACAACATGATCGTGCCGATGGCGACTACCAACTTGTTCAGCCATCCGGTTTTCCGCGACGGCGCGTTTACTAGCAGTGATGCAAAAGTGCGCGCGTTTGCGGTGCGCAAAGCGATGCGCGCAATCGAACTGGGCGTGGAGTTGAATGCAAAAACCGTGGTCTTTTGGGGCGGACGCGAAGGCGTCGAAACAGATGCTGCGCGCGATTGCCGTGATGCAATTCAGTGGTTCCGCGAGTGCTTGGACTTCCTGTGTGCGTGGACCAAGGATCAGGGTTGGGATTTGAAGTTTGCGTTGGAGGCCAAGCCGAACGAACCACGCGGTGACATTTACCTGGCCACCACCGGCCACATGCTGGCTTTCATTGAAACGCTGGAGCATTCGGAGATGTGTGGGGTGAATCCAGAAACCGCGCACGAAAACATGCCTGGTTTGTCGATGGTGCATGCGGTCGCGCAAGCGATGGAAGCGAACAAGCTGTTCCACATTGACCTTAACGCGCAAAAGATTGGCCGATACGATCAGGATTTGCGCTTCGGCAGTGAAGACCTAAAAGGCGCATTTTTCCTAGTACGCTTGCTTGAGGGCACTTGCAACCGCCCCGCTTACACCGGCCCGCGCCACTTTGACGCCCATGCATACCGCACCGAAGACGTCGCCGGAGTTTGGGACTTTGCGACCGGTTGCATGCGCACTTACAAAATCCTCGCCGCACGCGCGAAGGCTTTTGACAAAGACAGCGAAGTGCAGCAAATCCTCGCCGACAACCACGCCGATCCGGATGGCGTCGGCAGTATGTTGACAAGTTACTCGGCGAGCAATCGCGATCAACTGGAAGCCCTGCAACTAGACGCCGACGCCATGGCCGCCAAAGGCCATCGCTACGAGCGTTTGGATCAACTTGCGCAGGAATACTTGATGGGAGTGCGCGGTTAAATGACGCTGTACCTCGGTGTGGATCTGGGTACGCAAAGTGTCAAAGTTGTGGTCTTTGATGCCGAGCGCGCCGCCATCATTGCGCGCGGCAGCAGCCCGGTGCCGATGCTGGATTTTGGCGGTTCGGGTACTGCCAGTCGGATTGGCGCGGCCGAGCAAGACCCCAAAGATTGGTGGACCGCGTTTGAAGCCGCCATGCATCAGGCGCTGGATCCCTTGGCCGAAGCACGACGTCAAATTCGCGCGATTGGAGTCAGCGGTCAACAACATGGCATGGTGCCGCTGGACCAGAATTTACAAGTCATCCGCCCGGCCAAACTTTGGTGCGACACCGAGGCCAGCGCCGAAGCGGGCGAGCTTTCGCAGTTGTTGCAACGCTCCATTCCAGCCGGTTTCACCGCGCCAAAAATCCTGTGGCTCAAGCGCAACGAACCGGACCACTTCGAAAGACTGCGCCAAGTTTTGCTGCCTCATGATTGGCTCAATTTCCAGCTCAGCGGTTTACTCACCACCGATCACGGCGACGCCAGCGGAACCGGCTACTACCTTCCCGCCCAACGATGTTACGACCTCGAGGGTGCGGCCAGAATAGACGCCGCGGTGCCCACCATGCTGCCGATGATCCACGAACCGCAAACTTGGATAGGCTCAATTCTACCCGAACAAGCACAGCGCTTCGGTCTCTCCGAAAGTGTGCGCATCGCCCCCGGCAGCGGCGACAACATGATGAGCGCGCTCGGCGCTGGTGCGGTGCAAGATGGCACTTTGATCATCAGTTTGGGCACCAGCGGCACGCTGTTCGGACATTCTTCAAAAGTCGTGCTCGACCCGAACGGTGACGTTGCCGAGTTCTGCGACGCAACCGGCGCTTGGTTGCCGCTGATTTGCACACAGAACTGCACCACCGTTGTGGAAGAAGCTCGCAAGCTGAGCGGTTTAAGTCACAGCCAATTGACGGCGGCGGCAAATGCCGTCGCTGCTGCTAGCGACGGCTTGCTTTTTTTGCCTTATCTGACCGGCGAACGCACTCCAAACTGGCCGCATGCTTGTGGTGTGCTGCATGGAATACGCCCAGGCAACATGAGTTCCGCAGGAGTTTATCGAGCCGCACTTGAAGGAGCCTCTTTTGCTCTTTGGGGTGGGTTGCGACGCCTTGCCCGACTTGGCGTGCGTACCAATGAGGTGCGCCTAGTCGGCGGTGGCGCCGGCAATCCGCTATGGCAACAAATCTTGGCCGACATGTTGCAAGTGCCGATCAGCCTGGGCGCTGAAACGGAAGCGGCAGCTTTGGGTGGAGCATTTCAAGCGTGTTGGCTAGATAGTGGTCGCCATCCGGCGGAGTTATACGCTGCGGTGGCGGAACGGGGCGTGACCGGCGTGATGGATCCAAATCCCGCGCACATGGAAATTTACCGCGAAGCACGTGAGCGCTACCAAGGCGTCGGCGAATTGCTGTTTCGAAACTGACTCGGCGATTTGCCGAGCAGTTTGCGGAAGACGTCGGCAAGTTGGCGGGCCCCAGAAAAGCCGACGCGATAAGCGATGGCTTCGATTTTTAGATTAGATTCAGCCAACAGTTTAATCGCCAGTTCCACGCGCAAACGATGCAGCTCATTCAGCACCGTGCGCCCCATCGCTAATCGGAAACGTCGCTCTAATTGACGCCGCGAAAGGCCTGCGGCAGCGGCGACGTGGTTCACGCTGATATCTTTTTCACTGCATTGTTTCATGAAGGCCAAAGCCCGTTGCACGCACGGATCAGTAACCGCGTGCAAATCGGTCGACCGCCGCGCGACCACATGGCTGGGCGAAATCAACTGAGGTTGCGAATCCAATTCTTGACCGCTCATTGCACGGTCCAACATCGCCGCCGCCGCGCGTCCGATTTCATGCAATGGCAAGGCGATACTAGACAAGGTCGGATGCGCCATTTCGCATTCGAATCGATCGTTATCCACCCCCAAAATCGCGACGTCTTCCGGCACCCGCAAATCCAAAATTGCGCAGGCTTCAATCAAATCGCATGCAGGCACATCATGGCAGCAAAAAACTGCAACTGGTTTGGGTAAGGACTGCAACCAAGAGCTCAATTCATCATCGGTTTGTACCCAACTGGTACTGGTCGGCCGCATCGGTAAATAATCCGCGTAATGCGGCACCGCATCCAAGCCCGCCTCCTGCAAACGCTGTCTAAAGCCCAACTCACGCAAGCGCGAAAACAGCGCCCATTTGTTGCCGAAAAATCCATAACTGCGAAACGAACGCGCCAGCAAATATTCCGCCGCCATGCGCCCGACCTGCGAATGGTGAGCGTCCACGGTCGGAATTTCTAGCCACGGAATCGTCAGCGTAGTGTTCACCCACGGCAGCTGCAAATCCCTCAACTCCTTGGCCAAGCCTTCGTCGAATACGTGCCCTAAAACACCGTTCGCTTGCCATTCGCGTAACGACGGCATGACCTTGCTCGTCGACGGCGCATGCCGCAAACGCCAAGTCGCACCGGTTTCATTCAACCAATCTTCGATGCCCGCTAACACCCCGCGGCAAAACGCCAAGTCGCGGTGAAACAGCAGAGCAACGCGGCGCGCGGTCATCCAGCCACCG
>JACNIZ010000032.1 GCA_014382805.1 Planctomycetota bacterium | reverse complement strand
GGGGCAGATTCCGCTTCGCTCCATCAGCCCCACAGGGAAGAAACCTGCCAGGTGTAACTTCGAGGGGATTGCGGATTTCTGGGTAAAGTCACACTTGTTCAATAAGAAAAAAAGATTAGATCCTCCCTCCAGGGTTTCCCTCCCCATTAGACCTAAAATGATGAAAACCACACGATTCTTGCCTTTAAATTCCCTAGCTACGGCATCCTTCATTTCATGCCTGGCTTTTGCCTGCCCGACTTTTGGCCAAACAACTGAAGATTTAAAACTTAGTGCAATTGACGGTGGCTCTGGGAATGGATTTGGTACCGCCACTGCAATCGCTGATGGCGTATTGGCCATTGGAGCTCCTGGCGATGATGACAATGGTCCCAATTCAGGTTCAGCATATCTGTTCGATGCGGGTTCCGGAATCGAACTCTCAAAGCTAACCCCGACGGACGGAGCTACCGCCGACAAATTCGGGTTTTCCCTTGCGATGTCCAACGACCTCATTATTGTTGGCGCACCCTATGACGACGACAACGGAGCAGATTCTGGTTCGGTCTACTTTTTTGATTCCAATTCTGGCCTGCAGGTTTTCAAAATTATCGCCAGCGACGGTCAGCCTGGTGATGAATTTGGCTTCGCTGTAGCTCTCGACAATGGCCTAGTTGTGATTGGAGCAAAGCGTGATGACGACAATGGCCGAGATTCTGGGTCGGTTTACATCTTTGATGCTAACAGTGGCAGTCAGCTTGCAAAACTCTTACCCAATGATGGAGCCGCAGATGACAATTTTGGAGAAGCGGTTGACATCGATGGTGGAATCATTGCCGTTGGTGCGCATGGCAATGATGACCTCGGCCCTCTTTCCGGTTCAGCGTATTTGTTCAACGCGCAATCTGGAGTCCAACTGGCCAAACTACTGGCCACTGACGGGGGCACCAATGATTTTTTTGGATCGGCAATTGCAATTGATGGCGGTGTCGTTGCGGTCGGGGCATGGGCGGATAGCCTATTCGGCGATCATTCCGGCTCTGCATATCTCTTTGATGTTGCAAGCGGATCGCAAATCACCAAAATTGTGCCTAGCGATGGCCATGACCGGGATCACTTCGGCTATTCCATATCCATGGATGCAGGGATAGTCGCCATCGGCGCCGACGATGATGATGACAATGGTTTCAATTCTGGCTCCGCATATCTCTACGATGCAACAAATGGCACCCTGATTGAAAAGTTGGGAGCAAGTGATGGGGACGTTTATGACGAATTCGGAACGTCAGTTGCCATTGCAAATGGGGTAGCGGTGATAGGTTCACCGGGCGATGATGATAATGGCTCAAATTCGGGCTCGGCCTACCTCTTTAACCCGTTTTCGCTTTCCCAAACTGGCCTCCCTGGAGGCAACATGTCATTCCAAGTTTCCGGGGCAACCCCTGGCGGTCAAGTTGGGGTTGTTTATTCCTTTGGATCTGGTGCCCATGTCGTAACCAATCCTCTTACCGGTAATTTGATTACTACTGGACTAAGTTCAACTGGCTTTACTTTGGGTACAGTCGGTTCTGCCGACGGCGAAGGCGACTTCGAGTACTCGACCTATGTTCCTGCCTCGGCTGCAGGCCTTGTGTATGTACAAGCGATTGATGGGACGAATGATCGGACGTGCAACGTGCTCAGCCTATAGGTAAAGGCTAAACCCACTCGTGCCAATCGGAACTCAACTCGCCTAGAAATTTGGATGCCTCGGTGGATTGCAGCTTCAGCCCATCTGCAGTCAGGGCCTTGGCCTCTGTCATTTAACCTTGGTCGTACTACAACTCGGCCAGGAAATAATACGGAGGGGCAACGGCAGGTTCACCCAACCCATAGGCGTGTTCGTAAATCGCTACCAAACGCCGCGCGATGCTCCGCATCCCATTCGCTGCCACCGCTGGTTGCTTGATAGCCGAACCAATCTCCTGTGAAAACAGAAGGGGCCTGAATTGGATCCAGGTCAGCTCCAACGTCAGGGGTGGCGCAGCTGAAAAGCCATGGTAGAGCGAGGATGATCAGAAAAGGGGGGTACTTCATTGGTAGCTGAATCCACAAGTATGGCTGAAAACCATATCTAGTTTAACCTGGCGCGCCAAAGTGATTAAAGTATCTAAAGTGTGTCGGTATAATGACATAAGAGTTAAAGGTCGGCGCTTTTAAGGCATCTAGTTTAAGGGTCGGCGATCTATTAAACTAGGGCCGACGAGGAATTGTCCCTATGACCCGAATCATATCGCCACCGCAGTGGCACGAAATCATAACCAGCAACCCCAAGCGCTGGCTGGAACTCCTGATGTTCAAGCCCGAGCTACGCGAGCAGGTTGTTGGCCTATCAGACTCCAAGGCAGGCTACCTACATTGGACAAAATTCCGCCACAAGCGACCTTTCCCGAGTGAGCTCACTCACGAAGAGGCATGGGCTCTCGTAAAAACACATCGCCTTGGTGTTGCGAAAAGCTTGCCATTCAAAACGAATAAGAACCAGCCAATTTCCGTCTGCATTACCGACCCATTGCACGCAGCGGTCCGGCGAATCACCGCCCATCGGAAACTGGTGGTTGCAGGTCTACCTGAACAACCAAACCCGCAAGTAAAAGAAGACCTTAACTCCTATAAATTAAAGGCGCTGATCGACGAAGCTTATTACTCGGCAGTAATCGAGGGTGCCGTCACCACCCGCAAGGATGCCACCAAACTCATCCGGGAGAAGCGAACTCCGCAAACCAAGTCAGAACGGATGATCCTGAATAACTTCTTGGCGGGTCGAATGATGGTGGAATGGGTCAATGAACCTATGACGCCGCAACGGCTTTGTGATATCCAAGAAGTGTTAACTAAGGACACACTAGAGGACGAGGCAGATTCCGGGCAGTTCCGGACCGAAATGGTTTATGTGCACGACGACTCCAAAAGTGAGGTTGTGCATACCCCCCCCAATCCAGAGCTCATTCCCGAGCGCGTGGAAAAATTGTGCGCTTTCGCCAACCACGAAAATGACGAAGATCCTATCCCGGTTTTAGTAAGGGCGTGTTTGCTTCACTACCAACTCGCATACGATCACCCCTTCGGCGACGGCAATGGACGGACAGCGCGCTGGCTTTTCTTGTGGCGTCTACTGAAATGCCCGGAGTATTGGTGGGTCGCCATGCTTTCGATTTCACGCATGACCAATCACGCGCGTGAAGATTATTACGACGCGTTCCGCTTCACCGAAACGGATGACTTTGACGCGACCTATTTGGTCCGACACCAGTTATTTGCAATGGAACGTGAGATGGAGCGGTTTGCTTCGTTCTTGACTCGGCGTAATGCATTGGAAACGCATGCCAGAGTTCAGTTGCGCTTAGAGGGTAAATTCAACTTGCGCCAGCTCGCTGTTTTCGACTATGTATGCAAATCCGAAGATGCAACCTTCACTCAGCAGGGCCATGCTCAATATCACGGAGTATCCCAACCAACGGCTCGCAAAGATTTGGAGTGGATGGCGGAGATCGGACTATTGAGTCGGACCAAAGGACGCCCCGTGATTTATAAAGCCACTCAGCAATTGATATCTGCGGCTAATAGGTTTTATTAATCGCTTTCCCATCCAACGTCCAGCGCAGCGCCCAGTCACCAGCCACGGAAGTAATCCAACTCAGGCATATCCTCAAACGGAATCGTATTTACCAGCCAGCAATCCAGCTCAGGATCCTTGGAATTTGGCGCGGTGACGTAGAGCCAAATACAGCCTTCGGTCTCCTCGATGATGGCGGTACGGCCGCTCGCTTCATGCAGGTCGGTGAGGAATAGTTCGGTCATCGTGAGAGGGCATTTCGCGTCATTCCATGAAAGCGTAGCAGTCGCCATCCATGGAAGTGAGCGCGAAAAGTCCCAGCGGCCACCAGCGCAGGCGGTCTTGATCCACCGACAAATCCTCGTGCACATCGCATCGGAATGCGGCGTCGTCGGCAGCAACGTAAAGGCAGCCCAAAAGCACTGCGATGACATATGTGTGGGCCGCGGCGCTGAGCCGATA
>JACNIZ010000034.1 GCA_014382805.1 Planctomycetota bacterium | reverse complement strand
GAACGTTTGGATCTACGATCCATTTGCCAATACCACAACCGAGGTCGCATCCATGAATGCCACTCACGGCGGTCACGTCGCTGTTTACACCGGGGCTGGAAACGTCACTGTGTTCTGTGGTGAGTCGGACTCTGGTGGCTCAGAAGCTACTGCAGAGTCTTACTCGTTCTAGGCTGACTCTGATTCCTTTTGCTCAGAGCTTCACCAGACTATTACCAAGACCGCGAATAACCCACCATCAGCGCATAATTCGACTGGCGGTAGGTGTCATTGGAAAGGTCGGAGAGGACATTGTTCTCTCCGACCTTTATCGATTCTGGCAGAGCAATCACAAAACCTAAGTTCCAATGGCCACCGAACGGTGCAGAGCGCAAACTCATGCCGCCACCAACGTGCCATTGATTAAAGGGCATCAAGCCTGGAACCATGGATCCAGAAACTGGGTTGCTAGCCCACCCCAAGCCCAAACGCGAAGTCACGTCCCAGCCCTCAGTGACCTTGCCATTGGCGGCAATTTGACGCCTTGCCCAAGGTGCGGGTGCCCAGGTCCAATCATGCTCCCAACCGCAGGATAAAAAGAATGAATCGTTCCATTCATTATCCAAATCAAAGTCAGTGGAACCGTCCCCGCCAAGCATGTCCGAAAACTGATCGTTATCGCCATTGGTGAGATTGGCGGTCCAACCGTCAAAAGTATCTGACCATTCGGTCCAGATCGCTTGAAAATGGAGGCGATCGAATCGACTGGCTGGCGTCATACAGGCCAAACCAATTTGTTGCGGAAACCGTATGTCGGTGATGTCGAGGTCGTAGCTACTGGTAGTTGGAGTATCCTCGTCGAAGACTTCACGGATGAGGTCGCCCAAGTCGGCGTCCAAATCGATATCTACGGTTCCGCTGAGATCGGTTTTGGTGGACGGTGGGCGATACCAAAAACCCACGCGCGTTCCTTTGTCACTTTCCCATGCGAAACCTACGCGCAAGTAGGAAAGCATGTCAGCCTCGGCTTGAGCGGAATAATCCACCTGAAAGTGGCTCAATTCACGCCCGCTTAGGGTTCCGAGTTCTTTCAGAAATTCACCCCAGGTTGCTCCAATTCCATTCAATGGCGGCGGCGGCTCGCCTTGCAATTTGCCAAGGTCAAATTCGGTGGCTGAGCCCAGGTTCATGGTGGTTGAGCGGAACGATGCTCCTAAGCCAAAACTAACCCCAGGCGCAGGAGACCACGACAAAGAAGGGTCCACCGAAAGCTGCAAAATTTCGTTTTGCACTTCGACCCAATGTTCACGCGGAAGATCAAATACTCCCGATCCAGGAACGCTTTCATCAGCTGCAATGTTGAGCTCGGTCAGACGGCTCATTTGCAACGACCCACCCGCTGTCGGCACGACATTTAACCCAGCCGCAAAATTGCCGGGTAAAGCGAAGCCGATTCCCAGCCACGGTCCAAGTCCGTTGAAGTCACTACTATTGAATCGATCGCCACCAATATTGGTACCTATCACTGGATTGCTGACCCCACGTAATGAAAACTCGAATTGGCCCGAGCGCTCAGAGTTCAACAAAAAGCCGAGCATGGCAGGGTTATGCGAAGCCTCAGTGAGGTCGACGCCGCCCGCCAGCCCTGAACCCGCCAAACCAGCCATTCGAGGTGAATCACCCGTCACCTCGCCGCCCGCTTGGGCGAACAAAATAGTAGAAAGGCCCGGGCACAGGCAGCTGAAGGCAAGCAGTCGTTTCATTAAGGGGAATCTGGCAGGGAGGCGCGATCTTGCAAGAAGGCAAGCAGATCGGCCATGTCGGGGGGAAGATCAGATCGGAAGGTAAGTTGCTCGCCGGTAGAGGGGTGTTCAAAGCGCAAAGCCCTGGCGTGCAACAAGGTACGCTCGACGGCAGGGTAGCCCGCGGGCAGCATGCCCAGACCATAATTGCGCGCACGGTAAGCGGGGTCGCCAATGATGGGATGATCGAGGGACCGCAGGTGCGCTCGAATTTGGTGCTTGCGGCCAGTTCGAGGCCGCAAGCGCAGCATGGCAAAGCCGTCGAAACGCTCCATAACCTGATAATAAGTAGAGGCGTCACGGCTGCCGCGGTCGAATGAGCGCGTCACTTTGACCAAATTATGACGACGAGCGTCGGCCATCAGGCGTTTTTCTATCCAATCCGATTCGAAACGGGGCACACCGTAGACCAAAGCCTGGTATTCCTTGGCAATGGTTCGATCGGCAAATTGTTGCATCAGGTCTTCAAAGGTGGCCTTTTCTAAGGCAACCACACAAAGCCCGCTTGTGTCGCGGTCCAAGCGGTGCACAATCCCAGGCCGCTCTGCTCCTTGGCAAATAGGTAGGCCATTGCCATATCTCTGAGTCAGCCAAGAAGCTACGGTCGCCTGGGTATCGCCAAAAGAAGTTCCGTGCATGACCAAACCAGCCGGTTTGTCGATCACCGCCAGGAATTTGTCTTCATAAAGGAGTTGGGGTTCTAACGGCGAGCCTGGTTCGATGACCAATTGGCGCGGCGGTCGTAATTCAAGGACATCGCCTGGCTCCACTTGGGCACTGGGCCCAGCTTCGACAACACCATTCACCGTCAACCGGCCGTCGCGAATCCAGGTTCCCAAGCGGGAACGTGAAACGCCACTATTCAAGAATTCCATGGCCGCAATGTCTAATCGGCCAGGTGGATGTTCTGCCGGGACTTGTGCTTGAAACGTATCAGGTAGCGTCGACATGTTCGGAAACCAACGAGGCTCAACAGTCTAAAGCTCCCGGTAAGTGCCGACACCAATCCCTTGCGGTTTGGCCGTTTTGCCTCTCCGAGTTAAGCTGTCTGGCCGTTTTCCTCAGGAAACCCTTGAATTGTGATCATGTTCACGCCTTCGCTCCTGCTCCTGTTTGTCTCGTCGAGCTTTGATCCGGCCTGTCTGCCGGCTCTAAGCACCGTCACCCCCATTGCAAGCACTACATTGCCGATGCTCACTCCCGATCAGGGCACCGGCAAAAGCAAACAGGCTGAGCAAGAAGAAAAGGGCACCAGTGCCGTTTTCAAATCGTTCCCCGGGATGATTGAAATCCCTAAGGGCAAAGTAAAAATGGGCTTGGCAGAAGCAGACGCCAAAAAGCTCATCGCCGAGAACCCAAACGCAGCCCAAGAAATTGGGGCACAAGTCGGCAACTGGTCCGGTACCCTAGAGCGCACTTTCATCGGACCTACCGAGGTGACCAATGAAATGTATTTGCGTTACGTTGAGGACACCGGCGCAATGCCATCCCCATCTTGGGCACAATTTACCCGCGAACAAAGGTTGGCGATTATTCAAGAACTGCAAAGCAAAGATCGCGCTGCAGTTTTCGACGACAACGCCCAAGCCGTTTGGTGGCAGGAGCATTGGCAAGAAGGGCAGGTCAAATGGAGCGTGCCGGCTGAAGATGCTTTACTTCCGGTAGGTTTTATCAGCTATCGCGACGCAATCGATTACTGCAGATGGGCTGGATTGCGCTTGCCTACTGAAGAAGAATGGGTGCGCGCGGCTCGCGGCGCCGAAAACTTAACTTTTCCGTTTGGCTCGGTATACAAACCAGAGCTGTTTGCGCACACCGCAGCAAGACCTAGAGCATTAGCTCACAAATTGGTTCCAGCCTCTTCCTTAGGCGGCCAATCTGAATTCGGTCTAGCCGACATGAGTGGCAACCTTTGGGAATGGACGGATAGCCCATTCAATAAGCTGCCAGGCTTCGAATCCTTCAAGGTTAAAACCAAGGCTGGATCGACGGTCGTTATTTCGCCTAGCTTTGACGCCGCGTCGCGGGTGATTAAGGGCGGCAGCTACGTCAATAAAGGCGAGTTCTGTACAGTCAATACTCGCTATGGATTGTTAACCCATTACCGCGCTCCGATTCTTGGCTTCCGCGTAGCAAGCTCGGATATCCCCTGCTACAACGCTGCCATATTGGCATCCCGCAGCGTTGATGTCAGCAGTGCATTGATGGGCGGCGACCCGACCACACTGCTCGCAGCCGACAAGGTCATTGGTCTTGA
>JACNIZ010000336.1 GCA_014382805.1 Planctomycetota bacterium | reverse complement strand
CTGACCTTACTTGAGGAACAAGATGGCGAATTCAAAATCGCGGAAATGGACCGCGATGTGGCTTTCATCGAACCCAATAATGCTGCGGTCGAATTGAAAATCACCAACCAAGACGGCAAGGTGGAGCGACGCTGGGTTTTGGAACAAGACCTGTCTTCTTCATTGCCAATTGAGTTCGTTGACTTGAAGTACCAATTCTTCTGGGATCGGTGGGCGTCGGGCGCCAAGCATCGCTACCTGTTGATGATGGGGCCAAACCAAGAACTTTGGTGGGGCGAAGTGGGCAAGCCAGACGAGATTCAGGAAGTCACGCCCGGTCAACCGCTAAGCTTGGGTGAGCCGGTTTTGTTCGACGACAGTAAATCCACCGAAGAACAACTTACCATTGTGCAAGCCTTGCGCAATGCGTCGCCCTATCCGGCGTACGCGGAAAAAGAGAATGCCGATTTCTTTGACACCTCGCCAGCGGCGGCGCTGATTGAATTTACCTACCCAGATGGCAACGGAGGCTTTACCTCCGACGAAGTTTGGATGCGCACCCGCGACGGCTACTTCCGACACGATTTGGACTACACTGCAGCCGACGGTTCCAGGCGCGAAGTAGTGGTATTTTTCACCGAACAAAACGGTGGCATGCCCATCGAGTGGAAATCCATGCTGGCCATTTTGGAAAGGGACGACTCCGGCCAATGGCAGGAAACGGAAATGGGAGCGGTGCGGGTCAACGACTACCTGTACTACAAAGGCTACCGTTTTTTCCAAACAAACCACGATCCGCGTGACCCAACCTACTCTGGAATTGGCGTTGTTTACGATCCGGGTATTGAAGTGGTGCTCACTGGGTTCTACTTGGTGATGTTCGGCACCATGGTCGTTTTCCTCATCAAGCCCCTGTTCACCAAGCGCCAACGCGGCGCTAAAGCCGCCTAAACTGACATGGATTTCACCTTCGAATTCCGCAACCTGCTGGAATGGACCAAGCTTGCTGCAATGGTGTCTACCATTGTGGCTCTGGCAAGTGCCTTGGGCTGGTTCCTGGCTCCGTTGCGCCACAAATCCGCTTCTGGGGTCGCAGTGACGCCCGATGGCACTCAGGTGTCCGTCAGCGAACGCCAAAGGATCAGCGGACATGCTTGGCTACTTGGCACGTCCAAGTTGTTGCCCTTCCTGGCTCTGGGCTGTCTGTTGTTAAACCTGACCGCCCAGACTGCGCGCTACTTTGAGGTCATGCATTGGCCTGCGCAGACCATGTACGAAGTCATCCCGCTGGGCACCGCAACTGGCTTCTTTTCCGTTTTTGTGCTTTATTTTGTGCTCGGTTTCCACAAACTGCGTGGCGTAGCACGCGGCTTTAGCGACCTTTTCCAAGCGCTCGTGTTCCTCGGCTGTACTTTCACTTTGATGATCGTGCTGGGCCTGGATCCAACCGGCAAAGCCTTGCCTCCAGCGTTGCAGTCGTATTGGTTCAGCACTCACATTACCGCTTACATGTTCGGCTATTTCACGCTGTTCATTGCAACTGCGGCGGCGTGGCTGTTTTTCTGCTTCAAGTTTTGGCGTGGCCTGCTGCACCCCAAGGCATATCCGATGAGCAAGCTGAACTTCTGGGGCACCATAATCTTTGCCACCATCACCATACCTTTCGGAACGATGGGCATTTTGATGGGCCCAGGGTTAATCCTTTTGACCGGCTTGTTTGCTGGCATGGGACGCAAGTCCAAAATGGCTTGGTTTGATGGTTGGGAAGCCGGTGCCGACCGCTTCACCTGGTTGATTTTTATGGTCGGTTTCCCATTCCTGACCGCCGGTTTGATTCAAGGCGGCTTGTGGGCGCAAGAATCTTGGGCGCTTTACTGGGGCTGGGATTCCAAAGAGGTGAGCGCGCTCATTTCCTGGCTGTTCTACGTGATTTACCTGCACTTGCGCTGGATTGCAGGGTGGCGCGGCGAAAAAGGCATGTGGATCCTCGCCTTCGGCGGCTTGTCGGTTTACATCACTTTCCAGCTGTTCGGAATGTTGCCAGCCTCCCAGTCCAGTTTGCACCGCTACACCGATATGGAAGGCGTGCCCGCTGAGGGTTTGATGCAGGAAGAATAACCTGCGGCGCATTTCCAGAAGCCGTCTGGCTGGGCTAGTCCCGCCAGGCGGCTTCTAACGTATTCTGCAGCAGCATCGCGATGGTCATAGGACCAACGCCACCCGGTACCGGCGTGATCCAGCCAGCACGCGCGGCGGCAGGGCCAAATTCGACGTCGCCGACTAGCTTGCCGTCGGCGTTACGGTTGATGCCTACGTCCAATACCACCGCGCCAGGCTTGATCCAGGCTCCCTTGACCAGCTCAGCCACACCCACGGCGGCGACGACGACGTCGGCATTGGCGACTTCGGCTGCCAAGTCAGTAGTCCGCGAATGGCAAATCGTGACCGTGCAGTGTTGTTCCAGCAGTAGCAGCGCCACCGGCTTGCCCACGATATTGCTACGGCCGACGACTACCGCCCGCTTGCCCTTGAGTTCCATGCCGGATTCTGCCAGCAACTGCATTACGCCCTTCGGAGTGCACGGAATGGGTGCCGGAGTGCCCTGCATCAGCGCCCCCTGGTTGGCCGGATGGAAACCGTCGGCGTCTTTAGCTGGGTCGATGGTGGCCAGAACTTGGTTTTCGTCGTAATCGAAGCCTTTTGGCAGGGGCAGCTGCACCAAAATGCCATGGACTTCCGGATTCAGATTCAATTCCACAATTTGCTGCAACAAAGCCGCCTGGCCGACGTCCTCCGCCAGCTCAATGTGGAAATTCTGCATGCCGGTTTCATCGCAAGCGCGGCGCTTATTGCGCACATAAATGTGCGATGCTGGGTCATCACCGACTAGCACCGTCGCCAATCCTGGACGGGCTTTCCCGGCACCCATTCCGGCCTGGATTTGTTCGCCAATTTGGGCTCGAACTTGGGCAGAAAGCTGCTTGCCATCAAGAATTTGGGCTAGGGTGGTCGACATGATTTTCTATTGAGGGGGGATTCCGTGGGAACTCGCCCATAGAATGCCACTGAGCCGCGATGATGACCAGCCTCACTCCTTGGGTAAAACGAATCCTGTTGACATGGGTCGTATTGTGGGTGCTCTCGTTCTTGTTTTTACTGGCAGAAATCGATCTGCCGCGAGCATTTTCACTGTGGCCTCGAGGTCTGGGTGATGGACAAATCACCTCGATTTTTGGCCTGCTCAGCTATGCGTTTTTCCACCACCCAGGCGGAATTTTCCATCTGCTTTTTAATTGCTTGATCTTTTATTGGACCGGGCCGGAAATTGAACGTTATTTCCCTGGGCGTCGGTTTTTGAAATTTGTCGGTGTGGTGGTTGTTGTTGGCGCCATGACCCGGTTGTTGTTGTCAGGAATTGCTGGTTCTGGCTTCTCCGGTCCTGCCTTTGGAGGTTCCGGAATCGTTTCGGCTTGCCTTTTTGGGCTGGCCGCTCTGCAACCGGGGTTGCGCGTGAATTTGATTTTTATCACCGTTCCAATTCTGCCATTGGTACTGGTGTTAGGTGGCTTGGACGTATTGAATCTAATTGCAACCTTCGCTGGCAAGGGCAGCCAGATCGCTTCAGAATTACACCTAGCGGGGGCAGCAGTCGGCTGGTTTTGGGGCGGCGGCTTTTTGCGCTTTCCCATTTTTGCGCGCTGGTCTGCAAAACGTCAGCAGAGCAGTATCAAACGCCAGCAGGACAAACACCAAGCCCGAGAATTGGAATTGGACCGGATTTTGGCCAAAATTACGCGCGAAGGGATCGGCCAATTGACCGCGGCAGAAAAGGAATTTCTGGATAATCGCTCCAGACGCCCAGATTAGGCCCACAGCATGTCCCAAATCGGGCACAAAATGGCAGTACAACGGACCGAATCCTCTCCGCGATTAGACATTCGGATCTGTGCATTTGCTGTGACAAATGGCCTGGCTCGAATAGGATAGTAAGTCATGCTTTCAGGCCTCCTCCTGTGTCTCACGGCCCTGCTCATCCCACAACAAGACGCCAAGGTCGAATTTCAAAAGCGGTTTAACCAGGCCTTAAAGGTCAATGATCGAGTGGCGATGGACCGCTCCATATCGAAATATAAGGTGAAGGCCTTAGAGGTTTTTTTAGATCGAGCGGAAAATACTAAATGGGGGCACCCTTGGTTGGAGGAATTTTCCAAAGCGTGGAAGCGCGTGCATCGCTCTGAATTCCCAAGCATTTATTCGCAGTACATCAGTGGTTTGGACGCCGCTGCCAGTGAACGTCGTAGCCTGGCGATCTTCCGTTTGATTCCATTATTTCAAATGAACGCCGATGCGACTTCCAGCCGCAAAGGCGCTGATTGGCAAAAGCTGGTGGAGATTTTGGAGCCCGGCGGTTTGATGCTGGAGTTCATGGAATTGGATGACAAATATTACCTTGCCACTTGCAACAGCTTTCTGACCAATTGCTACAACAAGGAATATCGTGATGAAGGCGGCGACGATTTCCAAGCCTTTAAGGCGGCTGAATCATTCATCAAACTGCGCGACGAATTGCAGTACACGAATGATCCGACCTACAGCAATGTGGAAAAGATCTTGGCCAACCTGCGCGCCGATTTGGGCATTGAAGATCCAAAAGGCAAAGCGGAAAGAGTTGCCAAGGAATCTCCATTCACCATACACGATGAAGAAGGCCAGGACTGGGTCGAAGTGCCACTCAGTTTTTTCGTAGAAAAGAAGCCCGGCAAAATTCAGCATCCTAGTGACATTGCCGATTTGGATCGGATCAACTGGCGCTACATGGGAGTTTCCAAAGAAGGTGAAAAAGCAGTGGTGCTGGCAGCATATGGCGGCGAGGATGTTTTGTTCGGCGGTCCGCGCGGACAAATCTTTTTGAATCGCACCAAAGCCAATAAGTTTCAGATCGAAGCGGGTGCAGATCCGTCGGAAGAGTTTTCCTTGGCGATGAAGCCGAAGTTGATTGAATTCACCCAAAAACTTTCTGACGGAACCACCATCCCACAAGCCATGTGGGTGGCGGGTGGCAGCGAAGCCGACATGCTGCAAGGACAGCAAGTGAACTCCGGACTCAACCCTGACGGTGGCTTGATGTTCTTCCGCAACGCTGCTGCGCGGACCGGTAAAACTCCATTTGGGGACTTAACCCTTTATGACTACGACGGCGACGGCTCATTTGGCCGCCTGCCTGTGCGTGTCGCCGGTTCAGTGGCCATGCCCAAGGGCAAGTACTACAACCGATTTGATTCCATCACTTTGGGCGGGATGAAAATCGCATTGCCGTTTTCGCGTTGGATTACTGATCGCAAAGGTGGTTGGTTTGAGTTGGAGTGGGAAAACATCGGCAATTTGGAAAAAGTCCGGATTAAGAAGGTGGCCCCAACTTTAGCGCCCTTAACGGTGAACTTTGATGGCCCCAAGGGCTTGAAGTTGGTGAGTATGGTTTTGCGTTCTGAAACCAGTAAAACCGAGGGATTATACCTTGATGTAACCGGTAAAGGGCCGCATCAGTTGCCCATTGGTCGCTACCAAGTGGTACAAGGATTATTGCGTGGCAAGGACGAAATGGAGTGCATCATTCAGCCACCTACCGATATACCGTTCACGGTATTGATCGAAATTGGCGAAGAAAACAAGCTGGATTTCGGCGGCCCATTCAAGCTCTATGCCGACCCTGTGGTGGAAGACGGCAACGTCAGCATCGATCGCGAATCATTGAAAGTTGTAGGCATCGCTGGCGAGAGTTACATGATGCCTTTAGGGGCCCCATTGCGTGGCATAGAGGTGGAAATCAAAGGCGGTAAATCTTTCGAGCTAGACGACGCCGATGGTGAGGCTATAGCGGCTGATTGGCACGAGGCCTATTTCCCCGTAAGTGGAAGTGCGCCAGTGCCTAAGTCTGGCAAAGTTGAAATCAAACTGTCACTGAAAAAGCATCCGTGGTTCGGTAAACTTAGCTCCGACTGGATCGAAGAATAAGGAGTTAACGTGCTTGATTTAAAATGGGTTCGCGAAAACCCGGACGTGGTCCGGGATGCCGCCAAACGTAAACGCATCGGCGTCGATGTGGATGCATTTTTGGACTTGGATCAGAAACTGCGTACTGCGCAGCAGCAGGTTGAAAGTCGACGCGCCGAAATGAAAGCGTCTTCAAAGGCGTTGGGCAAGTTGAGTCCGGAGGAACGCAACGTTGCTTTGGCGGCGCAAAAAGAGCTGAAGGCGGAACTGAAGGCGATGGAAGCCGAACTGCCGGAGTTGCGCGAGCAACACCAAAAGCTAGCTTTGCTTTTGCCGATGCCGCC
Source organism: Planctomycetota bacterium (assembly GCA_014382805.1). Classification (GTDB taxonomy): domain Bacteria; phylum Planctomycetota; class UBA1135; order UBA1135; family UBA1135; genus JACNIZ01. Next base: position 14,828 of record JACNIZ010000336.1, on the reverse strand, counting down.
TGCAGCGGAAGTGCCCGATGGCAACGACGATTTAGAAAATGTCGAACTGCGACGGGTGGGGCAAGTACCTGAGTTTGATTTCGAAGTTCGTAGCCACGTCGAATTGGGCGAAATGCACGGCGTTTTGGACATTCCACGGGGAGTGAAACTCGCCGGTTCGCGCAACTATTTGCTGTTAGGGGAGCTGGCTCGGCTTGAGCAATGTGTACTGCAATACGCTTTGAATCACATGGTCCAACGTGGATTTGAGCAGGTTTCGGTGCCGTCGCTGGTGAGCTATGAGTGCATGGAAGGAACTGGCTACTTTCCCGGTGGAGAGGAGCAGGCCTACCTGTGTGAGCGCGATAGCGCCTCTTTGGTCGGTACCGCAGAGGTCCCGTTAACCGCCATCCATTGCGACGAAACCCTCGCCGCCGATCAACTACCCATTCGGCGCGTGGCTCTCAGCCCTTGTTATCGGCGCGAGGCTGGTACCTACGGCAAAGACACCAAAGGCCTTTACCGGGTCCACCAATTTTGGAAGGTAGAGCAAGTAGTTATCGGGCCCGCTGACATCGAATGGTCGATTGCGGAGCATCAACGTATGTTGGCACATGCAACGGATTTGATGGACTTGCTGGAACTGCCTTACCGGATCGTAAATGTGTGCAGCGGTGACTTGGGGCAAGGCCAAGTGCAAAAGTTTGACGTCGAGACTTGGATGCCGAGTCGCAATGGCTACGGCGAAACTCACTCCGCCTCGCGTTTTTATGACTTCCAAACGCGGCGCTTGAATTTGCGCTACAAGCCCGATGCAGCCAGTAAACCACTGCATTGCCATAGCTTGAACAATACTGTGATTGCGTCGCCGCGCGTATTGATCGCGCTACTCGAAAATCACCAGCAAGCCGACGGTCGTATTCGCATCCCTGAGGCATTGCGCGCCAGTTTCGGTAAGGACTTCCTCGGCGAAGTTTGATCCCGTCCGCACTGCCAGCCGTTAGCGAAATCCGCTAGCGATCGCTGACCCCGGAACTGCCCTGGATGTCTTGAATCTGGGATTGGGCGTCTCCTTGCTGGCCAGTGCCTTCGCTGCCGGCTGCCCCGCCACTGGCTCCTGCCAGGGTGGGATAAATTCGATTGCGGAAATTCCAGCGTGTCGACTCTGGAATGACCAAAAAATCGGAAAACTCCAAGCGGGCGTAGTTCGCGCCCAGAATCTGTTTGCTCTCCGCGGATTTACGCGGCTGCACTTCCAATTCCAAATTCAGTTCGATGCAGTAGGGGAGTTGCCCTTCCTGCATGGTGTCCCAATTGTCTTCGCTGTTGGGATCGAACTCGGGTTCGCGGTAATAAACCAAATCGAAAGAAATAATGCGGTCGTTCAATGGCGCGAAGTAGCCATCTTGAAACGGCTCACTGTCCACCATGAAATCTTCGCGGCGGAATAGCTGCAGGAAGTCGTCGGAATCAGGACGCTGACGTACCCAATAACCGACCTCGTTCACAGGAGCGCGCAATTGACGGTTGCTCACTCCGTCGAAATATGGATTGGCGGAACGACTGTGAACCAGCATGTTAATGCGGTCTGCATCGGCGCCGCGAGGAGAGGTGCGGCTTTCACCAAGCAATACTTGATATTCGCCGGCGTCATACACGGCCAAGCGCGAGAGGTCCTGGCGAATCATACTCACCAATTGCGGGCCAGCTTTCTCCACCAAAGTGATGTTGTGAATCGCATCCACCGCTTTTTGAGTGGAGTCCAAAGAGCCCAACACGGAAACCATAATCAACGCACTGATGAACATCGACACCAGCACTTCCAACAAGGTAAAACCATTTCGATTGATGCTCATTCGATTTTGGCGGTGTCGTTGTTGGAACCCCAAATGGCGTTGTACAGTTCGAAATCCTGTTCTACCGCCCAGGTGTCAAGCAGGGTTTCTAACCGGTATTCCAGCGGCTCCTCGGCAAACGAGGGGTAGTTTACGATGATGATGACGCGAGTTTTTTCAGGCTTAATATCGTCGCCCTCTTCTTCGAGGCGATCGTCTTCGCGTTTCTCCAAAGCTTGGCGCCAAACGTATTCGGGCGAATCAGTATCAAGATCTGAGGAATCCGTGACCATGCTGGAATCGCCAACGCCGATGGTATAGGAAAATTCAGCGTAGCCGTCCTCAGAAAAATCTCCTGACATGCCGTCGTTCAGGTCGCGCACCATAGCGGCTTCGACTCGATGCATCAGAGTGGCGCCAAGGCGAGTGGCTACTGCCAAATTGCGACCGTCGGCGGCACGGGCGACGGATTTGTTGCGCAATTCCATCAGCACAGTCAATACGATGGCAATCAGCATGACTGCCGCCATGACTTCCATCAGCGTGAAACCACGCTTGTGGGCATAGCGATTAAAAGTCCGCATCGGTTACCTGTTGGGGTTCAAAGTGCCCTTCGACTACCAAAGTTTTGCCAGTGATGGCTCCCATGACCACGGTTAGGTCATACATTTCACCCATTTCATTCGACAGAAAAATAACCAAGTCATTCATGATGCCGGAATGATGAAAGGTGACACGGTGCACCCCCGAAGTCAGCGTATTGGCAACTCCAGAAACCTTCAATCCGCTAATGGAAGTTCCATTCGGAAGAGTGTCAATCCCTAAATCAGTGCGATCTTCTGCGGTGCGGGCGACCCGGCCATCGGCGGTAAATGGAGTGATGATTCGATATTGATTTTTGTCCAAATCAAATTCAATTACATATGGCCGACCATTGGAGATCGCCGAACTACGCACTAAATCCAAATCCCCGATGACGGTGCGCGCCGCACTTTCAGATTGCGCTTGAGGAATAAACCGATTCAAGTTGGACGAGACGCCGCTCATGGCCAGTCCCAACAGCAGCACCACGGCCATGATTTCAATCAGCGTAAAGCCACGCTGAGTGGAATGATTCCTAAGCTTTGCTGGTTCAACCAATTTAATTGGCTTCCCGCAAGGTCTCGTTCGTGATGTCAGCATTCTCACCTTCCCCGCCCACTTCACCATCAGCACCGTAAGTGCCAATAATAAAGTTGCTGCCACTAGTTGGTGGCTCGTAGAAATACTCATTGCTCCACGGATCCAACGGCGCACGCTCCAAAATCGGATCGCCTTCCATTTCCATCATGTCTTCCCAGGAGTCAGGGTAACGGAACATTTCATTTTTATAATACTGAACATTCCCTTCCAAAGTCTTGATGTCCATCTTGACCCGCGCTTGAGTGCCTTTGAATAGCATGCGCACAATAGGCTGGCCGACGGTGCCGATGAGCAGACCGATAATTAGGACCACAGCCATAATTTCGATCAAAGTAAAGCCGGCTGCGCCGTGCTTGAGTTTGGTTTTCTTGTTTTTCATGGGTTTGTTTTGCTTAGGAACCAAAGGAAGAAGACATCTGCATGATGGGTAGCAAGATGGCTATGACGATGAAGCCCACCAGACAGGCGAGGAGCAAGATAATCATCGGTTCTATGAGAGAAGTGAACTTGCCAGTCGCAACTTCGACCTCCTCTTGATAGGACTCGCCAACCTGTTCCATCATGGAATCCAGTTCGCCAGACTGTTCACCTACGGCGATCATGTAGCCAACAATAGGCGGAAACACGCCAGATTGTTTGATGGGGGTGGCGATGTCGGCGCCTTCTAAAATTTTGGCTCGGACGCCGTCGATGGTGTTTTCAAGTAAACGGTTACCGAGTACTGTTTTAGTGACTTCCAGGCAGCGCACAACCGGCACGCCCGATCGCAACAAAGTCGAAAAAGTTTGCGAAAACCGGGACAGGGCTTGTTTGGCCAACAGGTCACCCAGCACTGGGACCTTAAGTAATTTGGAGTCGATGCTAAGTCGCCCCTTTTCGGACGAATAATAGAGGTTGAACACCAAAAGCGAAAAAATTGAGCCCAGGAATAGCAACCACCAATAGGCGGTCAGGAATTCCGAAACGTTTTGCAGAAATTGAGTCGCTGCAGGTAGTTCCTGACCCCGCCCAGCCAGCATTTGGGTGATCTTTGGTACTACATTGACCATCAAAACTCCAACGATGATCAGGCCGACGATCAACATGACTGCCGGATAGGCCAAGGCGGCGCTAATTCGATTGCGGACCTTGGCTTGTCCCTGCAGGAAAATAGACAAGCGATCGAGTACGTCGTCCAATCGTCCTGCGGCTTCACCAGAGCGCACCATGGAGACGTAAAGTTCGTCGAAGTAGTCTGGGTGAGCGGCGAGGGCGTCGGCGGTGGTGGCGCCTTGCGAGATACGTTCACGGATATCGCGGTAAAGCACGCCCATGCGCTTGCCCTCAGTTTGATCGATGATCGCTCGCAGGGCTTCGGTGATGGGGATGCTAGCCTTCATCAACGTCGACAGCTGACGGGTGAAGGTGCTGACTTCGCCGAGGCGCTTTTTGCCTTTGGCTCCGCCACCAGAGCGACCCCTTGCCTTGGCGATTTTGGCCGCCATTTGGTCGGAAATCAGCTTTTTCTTCGCTGGTTTCTTCGACTTGGTAACCATCATCAGGCCACCGGCGCCTTTGACCGGCTTGATCGTGGTGACCATAACCTTGTCGCGCTTCAGCTTGACCCGTGCATCTCGCGGCGAGTCCGCATCGACCACACCGGAAATGGTTTTCCCTTTGGGGTTAAACCCCTTCCACTCGAAGACTGGCACGTTTTAGCGGGCCTCCTTGCCGGTTCGGTTCAATGCTTTGCAATTCAAGGTTAAACGTCCAATTGAGTGACGCGCATGATTTCTTCCGGAGATGTCAATCCTCTGACAACTTTTTTCATGCCATCCATGCGCAGAGTGCGCATGCCTTCTGCCACAGCTTTGCGCTTTAGGTCACTGGCTGGCGCACGCTGCATGATTAACGACCGCAAATCTTCAGAAAGAGGCAACAGTTCATAGATCGCGGTACGGCCCTGGAAGCCTGATTGGAAACATTCATCACAGCCAGGCGAGTTGGCAATTTTGCCGTCAGGGAGGTCTGCCATTTCCAATCCTAAGTCCCGCAATTGTGCAGACTCAGCATCGGTCGGTTTGCGCCAAGTGCGGCACGATGGGCACAAGGTACGGACCAAGCGCTGGGCAACAACCAAAACCAACGACGACGATACCAAGTAAGGCTCCAAGCCCAGGTCCACCAGTCGAGTTACCGTAGAGGGTGCGTCGTTGGTGTGAACGGTGGAAAAAACCAAGTGGCCAGTAATTGCGGCTCGAATCGCGATTTCGGCAGTTTCCAGGTCTCGAATCTCACCGACCATCATGACGTCGGGGTCTTGACGCAGAAAGGAGCGCAGTCCAGCGGGAAAGGTCAGGCCCTTTTTGGCGTTGACTTGCACCTGTGAGATGCCATCCAACTGATATTCCACTGGATCTTCGATGGTAAGGATGTTCTTTTCACCCGTCGAAATCTCGGTCAGCGATCCGTACAGCGTAGTAGTTTTACCTGAACCCGTTGGGCCGGTGACCAGGATGATGCCGTGCGGATAGTTAATGTAATGTCGCAGAGTCTTTAGGTTTTCCTCATCTAAGCCGATGGAATCCAAGGCATATACGCCACCGCTCTTATCAAGCAAACGCAGAACTGCGCGTTCGCCACCAGCTGTGGGTACTACCGAGATACGGACGTCTACTTCGCCATCGCCGATGCGAATGGAAGCACGCCCATCTTGCGGCAGACGCCGTTCCGCGATGTCCATCTTGCCCATGACCTTGATCCTGGAAAGAATCGCGTCCTGCGCACCTTTAGGAATGGTCTCCATCGCATACAAAATGCCATCGATGCGGAAGCGCACCTGCAGGCGGTCTACGTAGGGTTGAAAGTGGACATCAGATGCGCGCAACTTCAACGCTTGAAACAGCACCGAATTCACCAACTTAATGATTGGCGCTTTATTTGCAACGTCGAGCAGGTCTTCACCTACTTCGATTTCGGCCGCCAAACTGGCAATGTCAGCACCTTCCAAATCGTCAAGCGCCTCGCCGACGCCATCTGCTTTGTGGCGAAATGCGCGGTTGACCAGCTCGGTGATCTCGTTGCGCGGCGCCAATACAAAGTCCACACCCTCGGGCAACATTGCCGCCAAATCGTCCTGCGGATGTAAATCAAGTGGGTGGGCAGAGGCAATGATCAGACGCCGACCGTTAACGCCGACGGCAATCAGGTCGTGGGCGCGAGCAAACGAAAGCGGAACCACGTCGACGAAGCCGCGCGGCACTTGAGTGCCACCAAGCGTCTCCCAGACCTCCATTTCCATGTCGGCAGCAAATGCTTTGAGCACTGCTAATTCATCAACATTGCGCGTCAACAGGACGCGGTCAAAGGTGGTCCCCGTAGCCGCGGCTTGGTCGCGTAGCTTCTTGAGTTCGGTTTCCTCCAGGCCGGTTTCAGCATGGAGTAAACCGATCAAGTCGAGGGCTTGGGTCGCCGGTGTCTCGCTAGTCACTTTATTATTTTGGATCGGAACTCAACGGATCATTCAATGTGCTTGGATCCAGCGCTTCAGTGGAAACCTCCACTTCGCCAGCAGGCGCAACCAAAGCGGGGCCCTGGATCAAACCCGGGTCAACCATGCCGGTTTTGCCATCTTTCATGATGACGTCGGCTGGAGTCTCTAAGTTGAATTCAGGGTCAATGATGCGCAAGCGCTCAAGGCCGATGGTTTCGGCAGCCTGAGCCTTGCCCTTATCGGACAATGCTTCCAATTCCTGGAAGTCACCAATGATGTGTGGCGTACAAAAGAAGAACAAGGTGGTCTTGTTGCTAGTTTTCTCCTGGCGCCCAAACATCCAACCAATCAACGGAATGTCGCTGAGGTAGGGGATGCCAGACTCGCTTTCCAATACATCGTCACGCACAATGCCGCCGATCCACATGGTGGCTCCATCCGGCACCAAAACTTCGGTGTTGATGATGCGGCTGGAAATTGGCGGTGGCAGGCTTGGGTTGGAGGTGGCTCCGAAGTTGGAGACGTCCAAGGAAATCGACAGGCGCAAGAAACTAGAGGAAGAAATCGAAGGAGTGATGTTCAAGATGATGCCAGCATCTTTGTACTCCACGTTTTCCTGTTGGCCCACCTGACCCAATGTCGACGTCGTGAAAGGCACGCTATCTTTGCTTTCGATAGACGCCGCTTTGTTGTTCGAAACCAATACCGACGGCTTCGACAGCACGTTGGCGTTACCGCTGCCTTGAGCGGCTCGCAGCAAGAATGGAATCGAAAATCCGCCGTCTGCTTGGCCTTCCAAAATGCCGGCTGTCAATCCGTTCTGGAAGATGTCAGCGGTACGGTCACCTGCGGCGTCCGGTCCAGTCAAGTCGGCGTTGGTCGTCACGCTACCCGTAACCACACCAGCGCCAGGATTGGAGGACTTGGCCCATTCGATTCCGATTTCGCGGCTGAAGTCCTCGCTGATTTCAATCAGAGCAGTTTCAATCAATACTTGCGGCTGTGGCTGATCCAAACGATCCAACAGCATTTTCAACTCGGCCCACTTCGAACGCGTTGCCGAAACCAAAAGTGAGTTGGTGTTTTCCTGAATCTCAACCACGATCTTCTGCTGGCGCTCGGTAATGGTTGTATTGCCGCCCCCAGTATTCTGCACCGCCTGCTCTTCCTCGTGGGCCTGCTGCAGGAATTTCTTCAGCGTATCTTCAAGGTCGATCACTGGAATGTGCTGCACCGTGTAAAGGTGAAAATTACTTTCTGGCACATCGACGCGGGTATCCAACTCAGCAATCAAATTCAAGATGCGATCCATGCTCTCGGCCGACGCCGAAATGAGCAACGAGTTGTCACGCATATTGGCGATGATTTTGGTTTCGATCGGCATGGCAGTCGGCCCACTGCCCGAACGGCCACCACGACTGCTGCTTGGAACCACCCGGTTTGCTGTATCGTACTGATCCAAATCTTCGACAATTTCGGAAAGTAGCTCTGCCATCTCTTCAGCACTAGCTTCTTCCATGCGGACTCGGCGGAACTGTGGTTTTTCGATTTCCGGCTCCACATCCAAATACTGCACAAAGCGCACCGCTGCGGCGACCAGCGGACCATAACCATTAATCATCAATGCTTGGTCAGTGGTCAGCGCTTGCACGGAGTTGTTGGCATTGGTTCCAAACAACTTGCTAAGCGCAATCGAAATGCCACCTGGATCCACGTGCTTCAGCTTGACCACTGTGGCGATGTAAATACCCGGTTGGTTGGCAAAAAACGCAGTTTCCTCCGGCTCAATTAATTTGGCGTTGGCAGTCACCGTTGGGTTGACCGCGGTGCCGCTGATTTTGTCGGCAGTGATCATCGTCACCATCAGATCGCCAGAGCCTTGTTCCACGCAAACCAAACCGTTGATCTTCATCATGGTCTGGAAGAAAGAATAGAAATCCTCGCGTTTGATGCGCATGGTGCCGATCAGCACCACCGGGTTTTCCAGCTTTTGAGCTACGCTGTTCGACTCACTATCCACCGTGAAAATGCGCCCGGAAACCCGCTGGCACATGGTGATGAACATGTCATAGTGCAGCTCTTCACCCTCGGCCGCATTGAAATTTAATTTAATGTAGTCCCCATCCTCCACGGCAACGCCTTCAGGGATTTCCCTTTCGGACACAGCGGGATCCGCAGGAACGGGTTCGGTGCCAGGCTCCTGCGCGGGCAGGGGGCCTAAAAGCAGAGCAGTTAAGAACGTGAATGTGAGGATCATGCGTGGGGTACTCCCAGGGCCAAAGCGGTCGATCGCGGCAGCCATGTGCGAAAGTTTACGTCTAGCAACGGTTGAACTCAAAGGTCGAAGTTTGCAGGATTTGCGCTGCGGATGTAGCTACCCTAAAGCCGCAGAAACACTGACCACCCCTTTACTGCTGTGCCCCTTGCCGATCACCTATCCGTCAGCTCCGTTTTGCTGGCACCAAACGCCGCCGACAAATGGAAGTTGATGGACCTGATGGTTGATCATCTGGTCGGGTCAGGAACACTGAGCAAAGAACTGGAAGAGCCGGCAAAAGCTGCGCTGGTCGAGCGCGAGCGTAGTGTCAGCACCGGTATGGAACAAGGTATCGCGGTTCCACACGCGGCGCTGGATGAATTGGATTGTCTCAAGGTTGCGATGGCGCTGGTTCCAGGCGGAATGGAGTTTCAATCCGTCGACGGTAAGCCGGCCCAAATCATCATGTGTTTACTCGTGCCAAAAGCGGAGAAACTCCTGCATTTATCAACACTTACGGAGATCGCGAGGCGCCTTGGGCAACCCGCTTTCCGGACCAAATTGCTGGCTTGCAAGAACGCTGAAGACGCTGTTGCTTGCTGGACTTAAGCACTTGCTGTTACATAAGTTTGACCACTTTCTGGCCAGGTCTGCCAGCGCTTTGCCCACTCTTGGCAAGCTGCGGTCAATAGCTCGCGGGTACGACGGTAATCCGACAGCGATTGACCGAAGGGATCTGGCACCGCCTGACCGGCCGGATCCATCATCACTGCAGCAATTCCGGTGGGCACCGCATGCAAATGCGATCGGCTCATCGCTAAGACCAGGTCCCAATCCTGATGGAGCGCGTCAGATAAAGATTGGCTGCGGTGATGAGCTAAATCCAAGCCAACCTCAGCCGCACATTTGATGGAATGTGAATTTGCGGTATCGGCAGCGAAAACTGAGGTACCGGCTGATTCGATATGCCAACCCAATTGTGCCAGCTCAACAGCTTGCACCCCCCAGGCATCGGCAAGAGTCTGGCGCAGGATGGCTTCGGCCAGTGGCGAGCGGCAGGTATTGCCGGTGCAAACGCACAAAATTCGCAACCCTGGAGTGGGGAATTGCAAATCATCGCGGCGTCGATGCCAAACTGGCAGCGGCCTGAACTCCAAAACCGCCGACGCCGCGCGGGAGGTTGGGGCAAAAGAGCTGACGCCGTTCCAGACCTCGGTATTTTTCTGCAGCCATTCTTGCAACGGGGGACCCTGCAGGGGTGGTTCGCCATGTTGATTCACGCTGCTCATCCAAAGCGGCCCCGGCGCATGCTGCATCCATGCCAAATACTCGTGACTATCAGGCAGGCGCAGGCCGACGGACTTCCACGGCGATGGGAAATCCAGGTTCAGCCAGGACGTCGGCAGCACCACTGTGATCGGGCCAGGCAATACACGATTCAGCCAAGCGGCCATACCCGGTGGCGGTGCCGGCACGATGCGGCGTAATTCATCGGTGCTGCGCAAATGCAGGCTAAAGGGCCGCGTCAACGGTGCCTGTTTGAGGCTAGCAAGCTTTTGAGGCGCACCCTCACCGGCGGCCAAAACACCGATTCCAGGAATGGTGTCGGTGGCTAAAACCACCGCATTGCCAGCCTCTAAATGAGCTTGAAATGCACGGGCGTCGGCGGGGGAAGTCGGTGAGGGCAAAGCAGATGCGGGGGCCATGATGGCAACGAGAGGGCTATTCTAGGCACCCGTGGCTACTCCCCCTAACCAGCCGTCTGCCTTGGAGCCGGAAGCGCTATCGCGACTTGCCGGTGGCCTTGCCCATGAGCTGAAAAATCCGTTGAGCACGCTTTCGCTGCACTTGGCCTTATTGCGCGAGGAGTGGTTAGACGAAGCCGGAGCCAAAGCGCGTCGTAGCGTGCGCACATTAGATACTTTGCAAACCGAAGTCGGGCGTTTGAATGAGATTTTGGAAGATTTCCTGCGCTTTGCGCGCACCGATGAGATTGATTTGGAAAAAGCTTCGCTGAACGATTTGGTGGAAGAGGTGGTGCGTTTCATTCAACCCGAAGCTCAATCTCAGGGCGTGCAAATTGAGACTTTTCTAGATTTGGAACAACCCTTTTTGCTACTCGACCGTGGCCGCATGAAACAGGTGATCTTGAACTTGTTGATCAACGCGCGGCAGGCACTGTCAATCCGCAAAAGCGGCCGAATCACCGTGATTACGCGCCCGGATAGCGCTGCAGGATACGGCGTGATGCTCGAAATCGTTGACGATGGCCCGGGCATGACTGCCGACACCCTGGCGCAGTGTTTCGATATTTATTATTCATCCAAAAAGGGCGGCTCAGGCCTGGGTTTGGCCTTGGTTCGGCGGGTAGTCGAATCGCACGGTGGCCAAGTGGAAATCCAAAGTTCGCCCGGGCATGGCACCCGCGTCATGATCCGGCTGCCGCGGCCGACGTCGGATTGATTGCCTAAAGCTGCTAAAATCCTGCCCATGCCCAGCTCCCAGGTCCGCATTTTGGTGGTCGAAGATGACGTCGCGCACGCCGAAGCCCTGCAGATGGCGCTGGAATCAGAGAATTATGAGGTCGAATGCGCGGTCAACGCCGATTCCGCTCTCGACCGTCTGCGCGCCCGAGAATTTGACCTAGTCTTGACCGACCTAGTCCTCGGCGAGCGCGACGGCCTGGAATTGCTGCGCGAGGCCCGCCGCATGCTGCCCGATTTGTCGGTGTTTTTGATCACCGGCCATGGTTCTATTGAAACGGCGGTGCGTGCCATGCGCGAAGGTGCGGCCGATTATCTGACCAAGCCGGTCAATCTGGCCGAGCTCCGCAGCCGCGTTGCGCGCGAGGTCGAAAAACGCGAGCTGGCGGCCGACAATCAAGCACTACGAGCTGAGTTGGATACGCGCTTCGGATTGGAAGGGATCATCGGCAACTCGCCCAAGGTACGTTTTGTTTTTGACCTAGTGCGCCAGGCCGGCCCAACCGACGCCACCGTTTTGTTACTGGGCGAATCCGGCACCGGCAAAGAGCTTTTTGCGCGCGCTTGCCATCGCCTGTCGCCGCGATCTAAAAGACGATTTGTGGCCATCAACTGCGCCGCGATGACCGACACCTTGATCGAATCGGAACTGTTTGGTCATATCAAAGGTGCCTTCACCGGTGCCAATACCGGGAAAGAAGGCAAATTCCAATTTGCCGACGGCGGCACGTTGTTTTTGGATGAAATCGGTGACATGCCGCTGGCTACTCAGGCCAAGTTACTGCGGGTATTGGAAGAATGCGAAGTCACCCCTGTAGGGGCCAACGAACCAGTACCGGTTGACGTGCGCATTGTGGCGGCGACCAACCAGAATTTAATTCAACGAGTCGAAGCCGGCAAATTCCGTCGCGATCTTTATTACCGCTTGGCGGTGGTCACGATCTTGCTGCCCACCTTGCGCGAAAGGTTGGAAGATTTTGCCTTGCTGGCCGAGCATTTTCGGCGCCAGTTCGTAGAGAAACATAACAAGGACGTGAAACGAGTGCATGAAGATGTGCTGTCCTATTTCCGCGGCTACCACTGGCCCGGCAACGTGCGCGAATTGCGCAACGCAATTGAAACCATGGTGGTTTTAGATCGCGACGGCATTTTGGGAATGGATGATCTACCGATCTTTCTGCGCCAGGTTCCGGGCGTAGTTCAGACGGCTTTCCCGGTGCCGGAAGGTAATTCCAACATCGTAAGCCAAGGGGTCGTAGTTCCTGCTTCAGAAGCACCGGTTATGGAAGTTGTGGATATGGGCTATCAGTTGGCTGGCAAAAGCCTAAGTGAGGTGGAGCGCGACCTCATTGCCGAAACTCTGGACGCGATGGGCGGCAATCGTCAAAAGGTGGCGGAAATCCTCGGGATAGGGGAGCGCACGCTATATAGGAAGATCAAAGAATATCAATTAGGCGACCGCGGTTAGGTCGGCGCGCCGGATGGCAGGTGCAAAATCTAGCAGGCCAGGAGATTCTGCCAAAGTGGCAGCGAAATCCTGGCACGCCAGTTGCCAAAAGGAGGATGCCAATCGGCATGGAATAAAAAATGGGCAAAATCATCGGAATTGACTTGGGCACGACCAATAGCGTTGTTGCCGTGCTTGAGGGCGGCGAGGCCAAGGTTATCCCCAACAAAGAGGGCAACCGCACGACTCCTTCGGTCGTGGCTTTCCAGGACAACGGCCAGCGTTTGGTCGGTGGTCCGGCGAAGCGCCAAGCGGTCACCAACCCGACCAATACGGTCTTTTCGGTTAAGCGCTTCATGGGGCGTCGCCACGAGGAAGTCAGCGCTGAAGAGCGCACGATTCCTTACACCATTGAAGGTGCACCGAAGGAATTGGTGAAGATTAAGATCGGCGATCAAAGCTTTTCGCCGCCGGAAATCAGCTCCTACGTACTCTCGTATTTGAAAGAGTGCGCAGAGGATTATTTGGGCCACAAAGTCACTGAAGCGGTGATCACGGTGCCGGCTTATTTCAACGATTCGCAACGCCAGGCGACCAAGGATGCAGGCAAAGTTGCTGGTCTCGAAGTCAAGCGCATCATCAACGAGCCGACCGCAGCTGCACTGGCTTACGGTTTGGACAAGGACAAGTCTGGCCGCATTGCAGTGTTCGACTTAGGTGGGGGTACTTTTGACATCTCCATCCTCGACATAGGCGAAGGCGTTTTTGAAGTCCTGGCAACCAACGGTGATACTCACCTCGGTGGTGATGACTTCGACCTTACCTTAATTGATTGGGTAGCCGATACCTTTAAGAACGAAAACGGCATCGACCTGCGTAGTGATCCAATGGCATTGCAGCGTCTGAAAGAGGCCTGTGAAAAAGCCAAGTGCGAGTTGTCGTCCGGAAACGAGACCCAGATCAACTTGCCGTTTATTACTGCCGACGCATCTGGTCCAAAGCACCTGATGCAGACGTTGTCGCGCGCCAAGTTTGAGTCATTGTGCTCAGACTTGTTCGAGCGGACGAAGATCCCTTGTGTCAACGCCCTGAAGGATGCGGGCTTGAAACCTTCTGACATTGCAGAGGTCATTTTGGTTGGTGGTTCGACCAGAATTCCGAAGGTTCAGAACATCGTCAAAGAGGTGTTCGGGAAGGAAGCAAACAAGTCCGTGAACCCTGACGAAGTGGTAGCGATGGGGGCGGCCATTCAAGGCGCTCAGTTGTCAGGCGATTTGGAAAGCGACTTGGTGCTACTGGACGTGACTCCACTGTCCTTGGGTATAGAGACCTACGGTGGCGTGTTGACGGTCATGATTCCGCGCAATACAACCATCCCTTCGTCCAAAAAAGAGACTTTTACCACAGCCGCCGATAACCAGCCTGCGGTGGACGTCAAAGTTTTCCAGGGCGAGCGTTCGATGGCCAACGACAACCGCATGCTATCCACCTTTAAGCTCGACGGCATTCCGTCGGCCCCGCGTGGTGTACCGCAAATTGAAGTTGAGTTCGACATCGACGCCGACGGCATTTTGCATGTACGCGCCACCGACCAAGCCTCCGGCAAAGAGCAGAAGGTGCGCATTGAGCAAGGCTCCGGCATTTCCGATGAAGATATCGAGCGCATGAAGGAAGAAGCCGAGCGCTTCAAAGAACAGGACGAAAAAGCCAAAGAGGTCGCGGAAAAGCGCAATTCAGCTGACCAGCTGGTGCACCAAGCACGCAAGTTGATCAAGGAGCACGAAGACAAGCTGGATGACGCTGATAAGGAAAGCGTCGAAAGCAAGGCGTCGGCTTTGGAAAAAGTCCTCGAAGGCGAAGACCTGAGCCAGGTTGAAAGCCTAGCCGAAGATTTGCAGCAAACCATGACCCATTTGGGCGAGAAGCTATACCAAGCAAGCTCGAAAACCGCTGGTGCCACAGCTGGGGCTACCGCAGGTGCCCACCAAGCTGGACCGGCCGACGACGATGGCACGGTGGTTGATGCGGACTACGAGGTGAAGGAGTAACCTGTCAGCCAGTGGCGGGGGCGAGCCGCCCCCCTCTCCGCCTCGTGAGTCTAGCCTCCCGCCCCCCCAGACTCGCGGCCCGCCCCAAGGTCGGCGACGAAATGAGACTTTCTGGCGCCCCACGG
>JACNIZ010000036.1 GCA_014382805.1 Planctomycetota bacterium | reverse complement strand
GAGGCGCATCCATGCCTGAGCCATCGCACTTTCGCTATTGCCCTCGTCCAAATGAATAGAAACTGCTTCTTCAAAATGGGCCAATGCCTGCTGCGCCTTGCCTAGCTTGATTTCCGTTTGGCCCCAGCGTGTTAATGCGCGCGCCAAATTCAACTGCAAGGTCTGGTGCGCGGGGTCAAGGGCCAGTGCGGCGCGGAAATGTTCCGCCGCCTGCTCATAGTCTTTGCTTCGCATCGCCCTCAAGCCTTTTTCATTATGGCTTTGCAGAAGCGCGTTGGATTTGAGGGTATCGGTAAGATTATCCGGGGTCGAACTTTCGCCATTTCGAACTGGCTCAGAAACCGCCACGCGACCTCCCTCGAGGACGCTTTGTTCAACGTTGGTTTTACCTTCCGTTGCATCGCCGCTTTCGTCAACTGGACGAAACCACCAAACCAATGCCACCATCGAAAATATGGCGACCCAAATGACCATGTTGCGGCCGCGGTTGGAGTGGTACTTTACGGTCATGGTCAGACGTCGATTCTTGGCAATTGGCCGGTCAGTTCATCCCAGGCGTCGCTGCGGTCTTGCAAAATCTGCCGCCAATCGCCACGCGACCACGGATAGCCCAGCTCCTGCGCCAGCTCTTGCAAGTACATACTAGCGGCATGACTCTGCTCGGCGGATAAGGAACGGCAAACCAGCGGGCGATGTTCGATTGCAGTGCATCGTTTGGCGGCTAAAGCGGGGCAAGCCTCACTGGGATTCGTTTCCGACGCCGACTTTGCTTGGTCGAAACCGGTGAGAAAATAATCCACCTCCATCGAACTAGCCTGGCAACGCCCTTTTGCCGCTAAACAAGGCGCATCAGCCTCCATTTGCTCATTGGAGTCCATTTTTCCAGTTGCCGACAGTTCTGAATAATAGCTGGCCAACGCTGCCAAGGTACGACTCAACTGCGACGCGTTTGGCAGTCTCTGAATGCCAGGACAATATCCCGTGGCTCGTGTCCACGCCGCCTCGTCGCCATCAAAATGCTCCCATTCTGGAAAATCCCGACACTGCTGTGGACGTACTTTATACACCGTGCATTCCGCCGCACCATTGAGCAGCAAACAGGCGCCGTCGGCGGCTTCCATCAGCGAATGACGGTCACCAACTTGCACCACAAACGATCGCACAAATGACTCCAACTCCATCCGCAACGCCCGCGCAATTCCAATCATTTCCGCCGACGTCAACCACACTCGGCCGGTGCCAACTCGACAACAGTTGCCACTACGCTGACAGCGAAAAAAGTAGTTGCGCGTCACCGCCTAAGCTTAATCTAGGCGGGGCAAAACAATGGGAAAAAGTTCACCTTCAACCAACGCACCTACGGGCAAATGCGGCGCCAAACGCAGGAGCGGTTGGATGTCATCCGCGACCCGAGTTTGAGCGCACATGTAATTGAAAACCAAAGCTCGCCGCGGTCGCGTGGATCGATTTCCGGCCGAGCCATGCAAAGTGTGGCTGTGGTGAAAAGTAGCCGAACCGGCCGGAACGCATGCAAACTGAGGTAAAAAATCTGCCGCATGTTCGACACTCAAATACTCCAGTATTTGCTCGAGCGGACTATCGAACGGCAACGATGGCAATAAACCCCAGCGATGGCTCCCTGGCACAAATTGCAGGCAACCGTTTTTTTCGTCGGCGTCATCGAGCAGCAGATGAATGGTAATGTGCCTGGCCGGTGCAACGCGTGTCCAATAGGAATAGTCTTGATGCCACGGCACCACTCCCGGGTGCATTGCTGGTTTATAAAAAACTTGGTCGTGCCAAAATCGCAAGCGATCCACCTCTAACAATTGTGCTGCGGGAACCGTTAAGCGCGGGTCAAAAACCAATTCGCGCAATTTGCTATCGATTAACCACGCACCAAGGAAATGGCAAATCACCTCGTCCGGCCTTTCGCTATGAGCCGACTCTACTTCATAGAGCTTAGATTTATACTTCGCCAAGTTATGCCGGATATGGTCAACTCGATCTCTTAATTCCCAAACCTCATCCTGGCTCAGAATGGGCACGGACGCCAAAAATCCATAGTCCCTGAATTTCTGACGTTGGGCGTTGGTGAGAGGCACCGGCGTGGAGGGTGAAGTTTTCATTGCGGCCCACTCAGATTACGCTATTTCAAATCGCAGCGGCAAATCGATAACGCCTTTGCAGCAACCCAGATCGCAACCTAAAAAGTTTTCAACAGGCCGATCCCGAAGCCAGAAATTTCGGGGTCTACAAATGGAGTCAGCGTCATTCCCAAAACTTCGACCGGCTCATCTTGGTAAATAGAGTGCGCCACCATAAACCCTAAGGTCCAGCCTTCCAGCCATAGGATTCATAGACGGAGGTTGCCATCGCCATGCTCATCGATGAGTGGCCGCTAGGGAATCCCATGGTGCCACCAGAACCGGGGCGCGGATCGCCAACGGCGAACTTCATGCCCAAGGTGCTGATTCCAGTTACGGCTAAGGCCCGCATGGCGCGCTTGGAGTTGTGATAGAGCAGTTCGTTTTCAGCAAGTTGGGCGCCGAAATATGCGCCGCCTGCAAGCAGAAACAGCCAGGTCCCCTCTCCGGCGGTAGCCAGTATTTCGTGGGATTCATGATCTAATATTGACTTGGATTGCACAAAATCAGTAGCTCCGCGTTCAATCGTTCCTGTTTCAGCCGCGAACGCCAAGCCAGTCCCCAGGTCCAACCAAGCCCAATTCCACGGATCTGTATATACCGAAACCATGTCGTCGACAAGGGCGCCAGGAATTGCGATTGCGTCTTCCGTCCAAGGTCGGATTTGCGACGGCGCCCCAGCGGTTGCATGGCTGGGTTCAGTTTGGCAAGCAGTCCCAAGTGCTAAAGCCAAAATGCCTAGGGGAACACGAACGTAAGGGTGAGAAAAAGCCATGAGCATCCACTCGGCGCATTGCAGTAAAGGTGACGAAGCCGCAACCGCTGCGGCCTACAATGACACATTGAGCCCAAATTTTGACATTACTATTTCATCATGCCATGAATGCCGCGAGGGCTCTGAACTTAATCCAAATTAGATGACCAACGGTGCCACGGCCAGTGTTAGATAGATGTCATGAAAACTCTCGGACGAATCTTTGTGCGCGGCCTATTGGCGGTGCTGCCGGTAGTCTTTACCGTCTGGATGCTGTGGTGGCTTGGCTCGATGGCCGAACGCACGCTGGGAGGTCTTCTGCGTATGGTCCTGCCGCAGCAGTACTACCTGCCCGGTTTCGGCATCCTGGCTGGCGCGGGCCTGGTTTTCGTCGTCGGCTTGCTCACCCATGCCTGGCTCATTCGCAGAGCTATCCAGATTGCCGAAAAGAGGCTAGAGCGCGTGCCACTCGTGAAGACGATTTACGGCTCCGTCCGCGACTTCGTTTCGTTCTTTCGGCAGGACGAGCGCGAGGGACGGCTCGGCCAGCCGGTCTTGCTCGAGCTGGCCGGTATGCATCTGGTTGGCTTTGTCACCACGGAAGACGCCTCCCCTCTCGGCCTCGAAAAGCACATCGTCGTCTATCTTCCGATGGCCTATCAAGTCGGGGGCTACACGGTCGCGGTTCCTGCCGACGCGGTGCGGCCGATCGACGCCCTCAATACTCAGGAGGCCATGCGCTACGTCCTAACCGCCGGCATCGCTGGAAAGCCGCCGGCCAAGTCCTCCTAACCCAAAGCCGAATAGGAATGGGGCCTGTCTCAGCGAGACCGCATTCAGATTACGCGATCTGCCGATGAAGACGATGTCGGCAGTGGCCAATATTTCATGGGATTTATGATCCAAAATTGACTTGGATTGTAAAAAGTAAGCAACGCCACGGTCAATAGATCCAGTTTCAGTCGTGAACAAAAAGCGAGTCCCCCATCCCAGCAGTTGCATGGCTGCGTGCAGTTTAGCAAGCAGCTCCGCAGCCAAATTCTGACACCTCCATCCACTGATACAAAAAAGTCGAAAGGACTTGCACAGACCTTAATTATTGCTAACCGTTCGTAATGCTTCGATCGGCGAACCTGCGCCGACTGGGACCCTTCCGGCCTGGAAATCGTCTGCGCTAATGGTTCCATCATCCAGCAAATCCCGGT
>JACNIZ010000179.1 GCA_014382805.1 Planctomycetota bacterium | reverse complement strand
TGCGGTTCGTTTTTCGGCGGGCGGTCATAGCAGCCTGCTAGAGCCCTTTACCGACGCCCTGGCCTTTACCGAAATGCAATCCCAGGTCGCTGTTTTCCTAGCCTCCGACGGCACTGCAGTCGTTATTACTGACGATTCGGTAATCGCCAACTAAGAGGCCTGCAGTTCGGGTAATACCTACCCCTAATTCGGGTCCCTTTTTCTGGGACCCAAAGCCAACCCTCCGGGAATTCCCTCGGGGGGTTTTGGCATGGGACAAGAATGTTTTTGTTTCAAGAGGATTGGGCGAAAAGTAATAAATAAAGAAATTGGCCTCCTGTGGCCGCATGATCGGCTAAATTAAGATGAGACTGTTCCTCAATACATCCCCTGAAATGACGGCTAACACCCCTAATCACAATGAAATTGTGACCCGGCTTGCCGGCCGCCTGGCTGAACTGCTCCGCCTCGAGTCCACCGATTCCATCAAGCCTGAATCAGAATTGCGCAAGGATCTCGGCGTCGACAGCCTCGGCCTGGTAGACCTGGTAACTCTCGTGGAAGAAGACTTCAGCGTCCGATTTGCGTCCAATACGGACCTTTCTGAGATCGTGACCGTGAACGACGTCGCCAATCTGGTCGAAAGTCGGATTCAAGCAGCCCAACAAGCGTAACAATGGGGATTCATCCTCCATATCCCAGCTTCACCACGCCCGACACCATCGACGATTTTTTCGTAGCGGGTCGCAACTTGTGGCCGGATCTTGCTGATCTGAAGCAACTGACATACGATCGCGAGCAGGTGCCCGATGAAGTGGTGCGCTTTCTGCGTAGCACCTGTCTCAACGAGCATGGTGTTGCCCACTACTTAGGCAGCTACTTCCACAACTACCACAACGACTTCAAGCTGCGCTTTTGGTCGGCAATGTGGACGGCGGAGGAGTACACCCATTACATCGTGCTGCGTCGCATTATCCAAGGTTTGGGCGACGACCTGACACCGCGCGACTTCGCCGGTTTGGAAGACGGTGATTACGTCGAAAATTTCTTGGCCTACCTTGATGACATCAGGGTCGACAAGTCGATGGACTCGCGCATGCTGCAGTTGATCTATGGCGTGTTGCAAGAATACGGTGCAGTAATCGCTTACACTGCCGCCGCCGAACAGTGCAACGACGAGGGCATGGCCAAAATTTTGCGGCGTGTGGCCAAAGACGAAATGCGCCATTGCCGTTTCAATCAGGTCGCTTTAGAAGCGATGATGGAACATTGCAGCGAAGATGAAAAAGCTTTGGTGTGGCCGCAGTTCCGAGCCATTTGGGGCGACCTGCAAATGCCCACTGAGCACATCGCATACTTCTCAGAAATTGGTGCCACTGATTTGTACACCAGTTTGTGGGATGGAGAAAAGCGTTCCAAGATCATTTTGTACTTGTCGCACTATTTCCAGAAATTCCGCCAGTACACCAAAGATCCAGCGACCACCTAGTTGAGATCGGCTGCCCTAAACATTGCTGTTAATTGATGTCTAAGCCCCTCTACGACGCGCTGTATCACCGCTTGGAAAAGGTACGTTGGAACATGTCTGACGTACCCTTTGATCAAATTGATCGCAGTGCCGTCAGTGATGAGACCATTCGCTCGGTTCAGGTGAACTGCCTGATGGAGCTGTCGTCGCTTTACGCCACGCGCATGTTTCTGCGCGACTTTCGTTCGAACCCAGATTTCTGTCAGTTTCAGAGCATTTGGTATTTCGAAGAAATGCGCCACTACCTGATCCTGCGTGAATACCTGAAGCACTTCGACGCCGAGCCAAATTTTGAATCGTTGGACGAATACGACACCGACCTCAAAGAAGCGCCGTGGCCCAACACCTTGGCCATGCACTGGTGCGGCGAACTACGGTTGGGGCGCTGGTACACACATTGGTCCAAAGAGGCTGATGAACCAATTCTTAAGCTGGTTTACAAACTGATCGCCGACGACGAATTCCGTCATGCTCAGGCATACGAAGAATTCATGCAGCAAGCATTAGAGCGCGATCCCAGCGTGTTGTTAGCCTTTGCCAACTCCACTAAATGGATGTTGTTGAACCCCGACGGCGATAAGCACCCGACCACATTCAGTGAGGGTTCTTACGACGGCAAGGCGGTTACCGATCGCATTGAAAATTACGAAATGCTGCGCGAGCGCATCCAAACCATGGTTCCTGCTGAAGCGGAAATTAGTTTGGAGAAACGTGTCCTGAAAACCTTGTCGCGACTATCTGGTCTGGAACTTCAGACCCGTTCGGACTTGGTTCGCCTGACCCTAGACCTGCAAGCCCAAGCTCGCGCCGCCGAGGTGAAGCCCGCTGTTTAATCCCCTCCACCCAATCATCCTTCTCCTTCTTCCATGAGCATTGAAAACCGAGTCGATACCGGCGATAGTGCGGTTCATTACGACACTTCCCCACGCCTGTTCGAGCTGTTGCTCGACAAGAATATGAACTACTCTTCCGGTTTCTACGCCAATGGCGACGAAACCCTGGATCAGGCGCAAATCCTCAAGATGGATCGCGTAGCGGCCATTTGCGGTTTTCAACCTGGGCAAACTTTGCTGGATATGGGCTGTGGTTGGTCCGGCCCGGCCCGCTACTTCGCCGAATACTACCAAATGAACGTCATCGGTTATACGCTGTCGGACGTTCAGCGCGATTTTGCCATGGCTAAGGCCAAGCAGCGCGGGATTGCCGATCGCTTGGATATTCGAGTGTGCAGCGTTTTGGATGCAGAATTAGAAGATGAAAGCGTCGACCACGTGATTTTCTTTGAGAGCATCATTCACATGTGGGAGAAGTTGGATTTGTTCAAAGCTTGCTATAAAGCTTTGCGACCTTCCGGCATGTTATTCGTGCAGGAAAGCAATTACGATCGCAATTCCAACACCGATAAATTCCGTAAGGATCGCGGATTCCAATTGGTGGACGAGGTGTTTGGTAATACCGCAACTATGGTTTCTACCGGCGAAATGATGCGCTTGATGGAAGAGGCCGAATTCCTGCCTTGTTACACCGAGAACATTTCGAATCATTACAAGACCACCCTGGCGCAATGGTGCGATCGCATTGATCAGCACAGTGAGGAAATGGCTGCACTTGAGCCGGAATTCTTTCCTGGATTGCGCAAGTACCTGATGATGGCTTTGGCGACCTACCGTTTGGAAGGCACCTTGTGCCACATGACGGCAGGTCAAAAAACGCCCAATAATTGGAAACTGCACGCGCCTCTGAGATGAGCGACCCTAGCCGATTGTTATCTGAAGAGATCGACCCATCTCTTCAGACCTATGACCTGTTTGACTGTTTCGAACGCTGGGTAAAAGAAAAGCCGAATCAAGTCGCGATGCGATTTGTAAGCGATACCGAGCTCAACTTCGAAGCATTCACCTTTCCGGAGTTGTACAAAATGACCCAAGCTGCGGCGGCGGTTTACCGTCAGGCCGGGTTAAAAAAAGGCGATAGGGTTTTGATCGAGTTGCCCACATGTCCCGGTTTTGTGGCCGCACTTATGGGCGCGTTTTACATCGGGTTGATTCCGGCAGTGATTGCACCGCCGGAAATGCGCGACTCAAGGACCGGCCAGCTGGAATGGCAGCACCATGTGGATCAGGTCAAGCCACACGTAATGGTTAGCGTAAACGCGCCGCTAGTTGGCGATTTGTTGCACTTCACAGCTGAGCAGCTCATGGCCGGCGATGCCAGTGCTGCCGGGGAACGCACCCGTAACGAAGACCAGGCATACATCCAGTTCAGTTCCGGCAGTACCGGTGCCCCTAAAGCCCTGTTATTGAGCATGGAGGCCATCGTATTCAATATGGATATGTTGGCGCGGCGCATCCCAGTGCTGCCCTTCCATCGTCATCATTCGTGGCTGCCTCTGTATCATGACATGGGACTGTTCGGGAATTTCCTGCTGGTGTTCTACATCGGTCATGAAATGACTTTGGCCGACCCGACTCTGTTTGCGCGCTCGCCCATCATCTGGTTCCGCCTCGTCAGTGAATTCAATGTCACCGGCACGGTCGGGCCGCCGTCGGCGGTGGCTGGAGCGTTGTCGATGCTGGAACGACGCAAACAAGAGGGACTTGACCTGAGTTCACTGAATTCTTGGTTGGTCGGTGCCGAACAAGTGACTCCACATCTAATCCGCCGCTTTTTGCACATTACCGAGCCCTACAACGCCCGGTCCGACGTCTTGAAACCGGTTTACGGCATGGCTGAAATTACTTTGGCCGCGACCATTCAACGCCAATTCCGGGTACCGATTTGGGATCGAGTGCAGCGCGAAACTTTCGAATTAAAAGGCCTGGCTGTGGCGGCCGAGGCTGATGCACCTGATCAAGAATGCTTGGAGTGGACCGCTTGTGGCAGTCCATTGGACGGTCAAAAAATGCGTATCGCCGATGACGGCGGCAATGATTTGCCCGACCGCCATGTAGGTCGCATTTTGCTGAATTCCCCGTCTTTGTATTCCGGCTTCCTGTGTGGCGATGAATTTGAGCCGCGTACAGATCCATGGCACGATACCGGTGATTTAGGATATGTCGCCAACGGCGATACTTACATCACTGGCCGCAGTCGTGAGGTGATCATTAAGAATGGCCGCAACTACGCGCCCGAACGGCTGGAGGATCTAGCATCTACCGTCGAAGGAGTCGGTCGTGGGGCAGCATTTGGAGTGTTTGATCCGGCCCGCGAAACCGAAATGGTGGTGCTTTACGTCGAGGTCCATAATCGTTACATGCGCGAAGCCGCCGATCGCGACAAGGTGCGCATGGCGGTACGCACCGCGCTTACCGATGCCGGATTTGCTGTCGATCAAATCGAATTGCGGCCGCGGCGTTTTCTTGCCCGCACCACCAGCGGTAAAATTCGCCGCAGTTACATCCGCAAACAACACATTGCGGAGCTGGATTCGGCTAAATGACCGCTTGCATTACCGGGGTAGGTCTAGTGACGCCCGTCGGCTTGAGCCGCGAGCAAACTTGGCAATCGTTTTTGAATGGCACCAGCGGCATAGGCCCGATTCAAGGCTATGCTTGTGCAGAAGAGGTGGTGCAAATCGCCGGCGAAGTCGACGCTAGTTTCGAACAACATTTTCTTGATCAAATTCAATTGCCGTTTGCGCGCCGTTTTGGCCGCTTCACGCAGCTGGCGCTACTAGCTGGCCAAGAGGCGTTGCAACATTCTGGTTTGGACTTGGAGCAGGAGGATCGTAGCCGCATCGGCGTGGCAATGGGAGTGGGCGGCGGTGCCACTCATTACCTAGATCCTGTTCGGCAAGCTATGGACGCAGGCGACGTCAATCTGTTCGTGCGCTCGCTCGATCACTATTTTGTGATTAAAACCATGTTTAATGCGCCAGCTGGCATGCTGACGATTCAGCACGGTTTGCAAGGGCCATCGACCATGGTGTCGGCCGCGTGCGCCTCAGGCAGCATGGCCGTTACTACCGGATTGGACTGGATCCGCAGCGGTCGCGCCGACGTCGTTTTGGTTGGCGGTACTGACTCGACGGTGAACCGCGAAACCATTCAAGCCTATTGGAAGGTGCGGGCCTTAACCGATCAAAATCAATTGGGCGCGGCTGCTTGTCGTCCGTTTGATCAAGACCGCGCTGGTTTTGTGATGGCCGAGGGCGCCGGTTTGATGGTACTGGAGTCCGAACAACACGCCGCGGCACGTGGTGCAAAAGTGTTGGCAAAGGTTGCTGGGGCTGGCATGGTCAGTGAGGCCTACAAAATTGCTACGCCGCAATTAGATGGCGTCGGCATGGCGCGGGCGATGATTGCGGCGCTTGCAAATGCAAAGCTGCCGGCCGATGCGATTAGCCATATGTCGGCTCACGCGCCGAGCACTCCGCAGGGTGATATGGCGGAAGCATTGGCGGTGCATCATGCTTTTGGCAAACATGCGAGCAAGATGTCGGTGACCGCACCCAAGTCGTACATCGGCCATGCCATTGGGGCTTCGTCGGCGATTCAAACGGCGTTGTTGGCCCTGTCCATCGAACGCAGCTTGCAAATTCCAACTCTAAATTTGGATCAGCAAGATTCTGCCATCGATTTGGACGTCGTGCATGGCGCGCCACGCCCAAGCAAGGATGAATTTGCCATGGTCAACGCATTTGGCTTCGGTGGGCACAACGTATCCCTGATTTTGGGCAAGGCCTAACAGTTGGTTTTTCAGGCCGACTTTTGCAGTCCCAGATTCAATTCCCGAGTCATCGCGTTGCGCATTTCAAACTTTTGAATTTTGCCGGTGACGGTCATTGGGAATTCGTGCACGAACTTGATGTAGCGCGGAACCTTGTAGTACGCGATGCTGCCTTTGCAATAAGCCCGAACGTCTTCGGCACTTAGCTCCTCGCCCGGATGGAGTTCTATCCAAGCAGCGATTTCCTCGCCGAACTTATCGTCAGGCACGCCAAATACCTGCACCTCGTGGATCTGCGGGTGGCCGTAGAGGAATTCTTCAATTTCGCGCGGGTAGACGTTTTCGCCGCCGCGAATCACCATGTCTTTGAGTCGCCCGGTAATGCGCAACCAACCGTTTTCGTCCATGATGCCTAGATCGCCGGAGTGAATCCAACCATCGGGCTCGATGCATTCTGCGGTCTTGGCAGCGTCGTCCCAGTAGCCTTTCATGACGCAATATCCACGTGTCAGAACCTCGCCTTGTACGCCACAGGGCACGGTCTCCCCGACTGCATTCACAATTTTCACTTCGGTGTGCGGAACCACTTGGCCAACGGTGCCAACGCGCTTGTCCAATGCGTCATCGGTATGTCCTTGGTAGGAGATCGGACTGGTTTCGGTCATGCCGTAACCGATAGTGATTTCCGGCAGATGGTAATCCTGGATCACGCGCTTCATCAACTCCATCGGGCATGGAGCGCCGGCCATGATTCCGGTGCGCAAAGTGCTGACGTCGTAATTTTTGAAGTTTGGGTGATCGATGGCCGCCAAAAACATCGTCGGCACGCCGTACATGGAAGTGCATCCTTCTTGAACCACCGCTTGCAAGGTCGCTTCAGCTTCAAAGACTTCCGACGGATAAACCAAACGCACGCCATGTGTGATCGCGGTCAAGTTGCCGGCAACCATGCCGAAGCAGTGATAGAGCGGAACCGTATTGCAAACCACATCTTCAGGCGTGTAACGCAGATTGTTTGCGACGATGTTGGCGTTATTCAGAATATTGTGATGACTCAAGGTGGCGCCTTTGGGTGCTCCAGTTGTGCCTGAGGTAAACTGAATGTTGATCGCATCATGGCAACCTAAATGCATGGCCATATCAGTCAGTGCGCTTTCCTCGACCTGCTCGGAGAGTTGCAAAACCTCGCCAAAATGAAACATGCCGGCAGTATGTCCTGTTCCTAAACGGATAACCGTTTGTAATTGCGGGGCTTTGGCCGCCTGCAACTCACCAGGTGCGCATTGATGTAGCTCGGGCAATAAATCCTGCAGCATTTTTATATAGTCGGACGACTTAAAGCGCGTGCCAGTGACGACACCTTTACAGCCAACTTTGTTCAGGACATATTCCAACTCGGAGGGCCGGTATGCTGGATTAATATTCACCAAAATGACGCCAATTTTTGCCGTAGCAAATTGAACCACGGTCCAATCCGCCTGATTGGTTGCCCAAATTCCGATGCGATCTCCGGGGCTAAAACCAAGGGCTATTAATCCTTTAGCGAAGGCTTCGACCCGGTCGCCAAATTCAGCCCAAGTCCAGCGGATCTTCTCATGACAGGAGACAAGCGCGATATTGGAAGACCACCTTTTGACTGCATTATCAAAGGCTTCTCCAAGGGTAGCTTGCAACAACGGAACATCCGTAAGGCCAGCAACGTAGCTCTTTTTCATGCCGCGGTTTAGTTAACTTTGAACGGCAAAATAACAAGCCGCTAATTACTTTTTGCCCGGCGATTTTTGGGTCGAAATTGGGAAACCAGGATACCGATCATCATCAGGCCGCAACCCTGCCATTCACGCAGGCTTAGGTGCTCTCCTAAGAGTAGCCAACCAGCGGCTGTTGCAAAAACGGCTTCTAGGCTGAGCAAAATCGCCGCGTGTGCTGGTGGCGCTTCTGCTTGCCCAAAAGCTTGCAGGGTAAACGCACCGCCTACAGCAAAAATGCCGCTGTAAAGCAGCCACGGAAGGACCTCGAAAGCGGCTTGGCTGGGAATGGTTTCGGTGAAAAAAGCCAGAGCACAGGCGAGCACTCCGACCACAAAAAACTGATGCGCTGCCAGGGTAAGCGGATTGTAGCGCGCGGCAAAATGACCTAGGCCGATGACGTGCAAACTCCAAATGACTGCTCCTAGTAAAACCCAGGGATCACCTGTGGCGAATTGAAAATCGTTGCTTATGGAAAGGTAGTACAGGCCAGCGGCGGTCACTAGTGCCCCTAGCCAAGTCGCGGCATGAGTACGTTTGCCAAAAGCAAGGCCGATGACGGGGACCAGTACCACATAAAGGCCGGTCAGGAATCCTGCCTTAGACGCACTGGTGTATTGCAACCCGATTTGCTGGCATAGCGCTCCGCCTAATAACAACAAGCTCAAGCCAAAAATGATCTTCGGCGGGGCGGAGGGCTTTTTGCTTTTGAGCTGGGGCAGGCGCAGAACCGGCAGCAATACCATCCAACCGATGAGGAAACGCAAGCCAGTAAAAGTCATTGGCCCCATGCCCTCCATTGCGGCACGCTGGGCGGAAAAACCCACGCCCCAAATCAACGCTGCCAAAAGAAGCAGCAGATCTCCACGCAGTTTTGGGTTCACGGAACGCGCTTGAACTCGGTGGCGTCGATGTTGCCGTCGCCGTTCAGGGAGGCGGGTACTTGCTTGGAGGCATCGAGGGCGCTTCCATTTGCTGTCGGGTAAAGCGCGACGGCCAAGTAGAGGTGGCTAGGCACACTGCCGAATTCGGCAGTCAGATCCAAGACACCCTCAAGCACGCTGCCATTGGCGGTGCTGGCGGCGGAGTTGGTGTCGGACCAGCCGCTATAGCCATTATCGACTTCAGCCCCTATGTAAGCGTCCCAAGCGGCTACAGTGCCAGCTTTGGCCCACATCGCGGGAATCATGCTGCCGGGAGTGCGACTGAGGATCAGGAAACGATCCATGCCCGCGCTCGGGCTATCCGTCGCGACGTAAAGTTTGTCACCCTTGAGCCCGGCCCACAGATGCACACCGTTATTGCTATCTATGAGCACCGCCGCAGCATCAAGCTGGCCATCCATATCCCAACTACCGCCGCCGCCACTGCCGCTCACACTCAAATGCCAATCGGTGCCGTTGTTATTGTCCCAACTGCCGAGGCCGTCGTGGAAAGCCAAGTCCAATTGGGTGGCGCTGCCAGGAACTTTGCCGCCGCTTTCCCAAACGCTGTCGCTAGCATTCCAAGTCATCAAAAAATCCTGTGGCGCGACCGGGTTCCATCCGTTGATACCGGCATGCATGTAAACGGAATTGGCTCCGCTCAGCGGGCCGCCGCTGCCGGGGTCATAACGCACCGCGACCTGTTGCCCAGCTTGCGGTGGATCGGGCACAGTTTCGACGCTCGATCCAGTACCACCCGAGCCGTTGCCGTCGCCCACCCAGACGTGGAAAATATCGCTTTTATGGAGGTTGCCACGGCCATCGACGGCTTCGATGTAATAGTCCAATAATTGGTCGCGCACGCCGCTGATTTCGACGAAGTATTGATCGGCAATTACCTGCGGCATTTCAAAAAAGTCGATACTCGGATCGTTGAAAAAATTACCGGCTGGGAACGGCCGGGAGGACATCGGCAGGTTTTGCCAATTGCCCACCTCAAAACCCCCGACATAAGTTTCGTTTTGAGTGCTGAGCATCGGATTGACCCCGTCGAGGTCGGCGCGCACCTTGAGGGTCACGGATTGGATGCCGGATAAATCATGAGCAAAAGTCCAAATGTGAAAATCACCATCGTCCTGGAATTCTTGATAGCCGTACATTGGTCCATAGTTGGTAGTGCCGGGGTTCCATGGGAAGCGTTGCGGAGTCCAAACCGTCGGCGCTGTGAGGTCGCCCGAGCCATCGCCGATCACGCTTGCGGTGTGTTGCAAAGCCTCATTGACGGCAATGGTTTGCTTCACTTCCATGTCTAACGCAGTGCCGTAATACATATAACCAGAATTCAACCCGCCGAGGAAATAGTGCCAGGCACGTTCGGCCGCATTGCTGCCTGGAGTTGGGTAAAGCACCCGTTCCAGATTAATGGTCCCGCCCTGATCTACATGAATTTGCTCGGCGGTTTCGACGTAATTCAACGCCGCCATCAGCACCGCCCAATTGCGAATGTCCTCGGCCCAACCATTTTCAATATCGACCTGGCCAGAAGTATTCACCGGCGGCCAATTCCAATTCAAAAATTGTGGCGAGCCAAAATCGCCGTCGGCGTTGACCCAGGCGCCATCTTCGACGTGGACGAAGTCAGCGCCAGGCACCGGATGATCCTGCAAATATTCCTGCACCATGCTTGCCTGATAGCCCGATGCCTCGGCCGACGCGACGAAGTTGGGCACCGCATTCATGTAATAATCAAAGCCGCCGCCCCAAGCGTTATCGCCATCGTGAGCGAGCACCACCAGCATCGGCCGATTGGGATCATTTTTGCTTTGCAGGTAGTTAAAAGAACTCAGGCTGGTCGGTGCATAACCGTCATCCCAACCCAAGGACTGCGAAGCGGGAACCACGATGATGGAACTCAATGCACCCGTCTCCGGATCCACCCAAGCCGCCCGGTGCGGAGTGAATGCAAATGGAAATGCTTCCGACGGCGAGCAGCCGCGCGAAATGGTTTTGGTGAAGTAATCCGTCTGTGCCAGATTCATTTGATCGGCTAGGTTCGGCGGGTCGCAATTAATTCCGCCCGATCCAAATACCACCGGGTAGTCCACGCAAGCACGGCTAATTTTCTCACCACTGACAAAGGTCCACTCAATCCCTTGTTCCACCAAAATTGGAATCATGCGTTCAGAAAACGCCAACTCAGACGGGAAAAATCCTTTGGAGACCCCCGGGTTCGCGCCCCACGCGTCGTCGTAAATTTGTCGGTAAAGCTGCAATTCTTTGCGCATCACCGACGTCGGCAGCAGCGGCATGAGAGCGTGGTGGAAGGGGAACATCACCAAATCACAGCGCGGTACAGCTGCGCCGATGGTGGTCCAATTGCGCGCGTCGCGATAGCCACTGAACCAAGTCGAGCTATAACCCAACTGACCCGCAGCGCCGATAGATTGCATGTTTTCGATTAATCCACCAGAATAGGAAACCTGTGCACCGGCCTCCGCCGCCCACGAAATCGCGCCGATGGAATCACGCACGCGAAATTGGTAAGCCGCCACCCGATCCGCTTTACCAAAAATCTGGCGCAGATCATTAGCTGGATGGGCAGCCCCGGCATCGGTGCGCAAAATGCTCTGCCATCCCAATTCATAGCGATCCGCGGTGGCGTTTTGCTGGTCCGGCCAATAAATCGGCTGCTCCATGTGCCAGTGATAAGTGAAGTGCAGCTTTTCGGCCGGTTGCTGAGCCGCAGCCAAATCAGGTAATAGCGTTGCCGTAGGCAGTGCCAGGGCAGCAGCAATAACGGAATTGAGTAGCGTCATGGGGAGGGGATTTGGCGCGGGTCGAGGCCATCCCATCTTAGGACACTCTGGTCCATTCGGCCGCCTACAATGGCAGCAGATGGGCCTATGGGGAGCACACTTGAGGATGACGTCGGCAGCAGTTTTGTTGGCTGGGTTGTGCTCGTGTGCAGCGGTTGATGGAGAACGTCGCCCGCCGGATGGAGTGAAAACCCAGACCTCCGAGCATTTGGTTGAGTTGGAATTGGTGCTGCCTCAGCGCTACCAACACTGGCGATCCGATTTGTTGCAGGATTGGCATCATTTGCAAATCGATCTAGAACAGCGGTTGGCACGCTGGCCGCGGCAAACTCAAGCCGTCGCTAAAAGTCCGTTGCGTTTGACCATTACCGCCAGCCCGGCCGACGCCCACTTTCTGGCCGAACGCCTGAAACTGCCCGGCAACCCATTGGTCCCGCGTACCCATCCCGGTGAACGTCTGGCTTTGATCACCTTGCCGCGCGACGACCGATTGTTGGCCAATCGTGCCCATCCGCCGCGTACTTGGCGCGAAACAGTGCGCCATGAAATGGTGCATTTATTGGCTTGTGATCGTCCTAGTTTGGGCGGCGCGCCAGCGTGGTTCCACGAAGGCTTGGCCGAGGCCATGGTGGCGCTCAAGCCGACCCCATTTCCCGATGTCCAGCAAAGTGCTTTCGGGAGTAGTTGGGTGCCCAATTTGCGCGAGTTACAGGCTGTCGATGGCGGCGGTTCCATGGCGTTGCACACGGTGCTAGCGGGGGAGGCGTCGGAAATCCGTTACTCCGCATGGGCTTGTTTGGTTTTGCAATTGCTGCAGGAACAAAAATCAACCCGGCCTTGGCAATTGCCCTTCGCCCACCCCACTCTCGCCGAATTCCTGGCATCTTTGCCCACCGCTTATGGCGACGTGCTGCCGTCGCCGTTGCCGCGCGGCCGCGAATTGGATTTTGAGATTGGCGGTAAGGAATTATTTATGGCCAGCCTGCCCTCAAAAGCCGTGGTTTTGCAGGCTGGCTCTTGGCAAGCGCGGCAACCACTTAGCTTTCAAATGCGCGTCGGTCGCACCGGCGCGGCTATGGCGGGCATGGTGTTGCGATCACAAGCAGATCCGAATCAGGTACTGCGAATACGCATGAATACCTTTGGCGCGGTGGTCGCTTCGTTGGAATCCCTACAACGACCCAATACTCGCGCTTACCAATCGCGTCCACAAGCTGGGGCAACGTCGGGCTGGCGTGATTTTGAGCTTCAGGTTCAAAACGACGAATACGGCAAAGCGTTTTTGCAACTGCAAAGTGCGGACTACAAACGCAATTTTGCTGCCAGCTTCACCGCACCCTTCCAAATTGAGTTTTACGTCGTTGACGGCGCTTGCGAAATCCGCTCGCAAGAGCCGTTTCTGCCGCTGTCCCATCTGCGATAATCTGCCGCCATGTCCACCTTCTTACGCCAAGTGTTTTCCACCATGGTCGGAGTATTTTTGCTCGGACTGTTGCTGTTTGTCATCGTGTTGGGCAGCCTGCCAGATGAGGAAGGCGTTGAATTAACCGACGGCTCCATTTTGATCGTCGATCTTAGTTTGCCGGTAATGGACAACCCAGTTCCCGCCGGCTTCGATGCCTTGTTTGGTGCAAGTTCGCCAGTGAATCCGACGCCGCTGCACCAATTGTGCGCAGGTATTCGATTGGCAGCCGACGACCCACGCATTGTGGGGTTGTATTTGTCGGGCAGCGTTGGTTCCACCGGTTGGGCAAATTTACATGCGCTGCGCCAAGCCATCGAAGTATTTGCTGCTACCGAAAAACCGATCCTTTCTTATTTCCCGTATTACGACGAGCGCGAGCTGTACTTGGCTTCGCTAGCCGATTCGGTTTATATTCCGCCTTTTTGTGAAGTCGACTTAAGCGGACCTGCGGCCGAAATCAATTATTACGCCGATGCTTTTCAGCGCTTTGGCGTTGAGGTTCAAGTGACCCGAGTTGGCAAATACAAATCAGCAGTTGAACCTTATTTGCTCGACCAAATGTCGGCGGAAAACCGCGAGCAGTTGCATACTTTGCTGAACGATATTTTTGACCCCGCCCTGCAGGCAATCGCCGACGGCTATGGATTGGAAGTGGATGTGCTGCGCGCAATCGTGGCCGAGCGCGGCGTTTTGACGTCGACCGAGGCGCTGCAGGCAGAATTGGTAGACGGCGTGCGGTATACCGAAGAGGTGGCGCGTGAATTGCGCGTGATCACTGACGAGGGCGACTGGGAGGGTGCAGGTCGCCACGACTTTGACCAAATCTGGTTGGAGGATTACGTCGCGTTAGAGGTTGAAGCAGACGCGCGCGTGGATGGCGCAACCGTGGCCGTGCTCTTTGCTGAAGGTGACATTGTGGACGGCCCATCCAGCGATCAGGTTGGCGGCGAAACTTTGGCATTGGCCTTAGAAGAAGCGCGTTTAGACGATGGCATTGCGGCAGTGGTTTTGCGGGTGGATAGTCCGGGCGGCAGTGCGTCAGCGTCGGAAGTGATTTTGCATCAGGTTGAGTTGTTGGCACAAAGCAAACCGGTGGTGATTTCGATGGGGGATTTGGCTGCTTCGGGTGGCTATTGGATTTCCAGCCTCGGCGAAGAAATTTATGCCGAAGCTAGCACCATTACCGGTTCCATCGGCGTCTTTGGCATGTATCCAAACGTGGCCGGATTGGCCAAAGAATTGGGCGTGGCCGTCGAAACCGTAGAGCTTGGACCGCACGCCAATCTGTACTCTATGTACCAATCAAAAAGCGCAGCCACTCTGGCCCGATTGCAGGTATCAGTCGACGATGTTTACGACGGTTTTTTGCAGCGAGTTGCCAATGGTCGCGAACTTGAGGTCGATGCAGTACACGAAATTGCGCAGGGTCGAGTTTGGTCCGGCCAGCGTGCATTGGAGCTAGGCCTGATTGACAAAATTGGAGGCTTGGATGATGCTTTACAGCGCGCCGCAAACTTGGCCGGATTGACCGAAGGCTATGCGGTTGAATATTGGACCTACGAAGCCGACGCTTGGGAAGAGTTCATCGCTAGCTTGGTTGAACGATCACCTGGCAGTTTGGTGGCAGCGACAAAGGTGGCGCATCCGTTGCAGTCTGCCTTGCCCAAAGCGCTCGCCGACGTCATGACTGAGCTCAATCGACTGTGCGCACGCAATGGGGTTTACGCGCGCATGCCGTTCGATTTCCGCCTGCGCTAGGAGCGTGGTAATCGGTGTGATTTAAGAACCCGCTGGCAATGCGAGCTCGATCTCAAATTCTTGGGCGAGGTAAGTGCACTCCCCATCGGCGCCGATGCAGATGTAGTAATAAGCGGTTCCCTGCAACTTAGTCGCTGCCTCAACCCTCTCGTTTGCGTCCGCTTGCACGCGTTTCACTTCAAAGCTAACTTTTTGCAAACGCTGTTTCGGCAGTTGTGGTTCTGCCTTCAACACCAGGTGGTTTTGTTCGATCTGCCAGCCATTCATGGGTCGCAACCAGATCTCGACCGCGCCGACGTCGTCGCCCCATTCCACTTGATGCCTCGCATCCGGCCGCAGCGCCAAATGCACGCGCACAGTGGAAACCGGTTCTGTCGCATTCCTAGGCGACGGCGTTTGCCAAGCTAGTGCGCTTTCAATGGCAACGCGGTTATTGTTGTCTAGTGGCACGCCCGCTTCAGGCTGTGCGCCTTCTTCCCCGCCAGACGCGGTCGCCGCTAGCGGTACTGGTAATTCGATGGGGGTTAGCCCGCGCTTTTTAAGCTGCATTTGCGCTTGCGATACCCAGTTATAGAACGGATATGGCTTATCCAATTTTGGCCCCCATTGCTGAATCCGACGTCGCCAGATGTATTGCCCAGGATTCAGCTTCAATGCCTGCTGCCAAGACTGCAACGCATTTTGGAAATCGTCGGCGTGGGCGTGGCTTGAGTCATAACGCATGCGCTGGGCGACGCCAAGTCGAAACCATGCAGCGGCGGTTTGCTCGGCGGAATGCGCGGCGTTTTGTGGAGCCTTTTTTGCCGCCGCAGGAGCAGCTTCTGTTTTCAAAACCGCAAGGGCTTTTTGCCATTGTTGGCCATCCAATTTGGAATGCAGCATGGCTTGAATCTGCGGGTGTTTATGCTGGGCGGTACGACGGGTCAAGTCCTTGGGTGCTGGGAATTCCTTGGCCAAAAAATCCTGTTTGAATTGCTGCTCAAACTTTTGCGGCTGCAAACGCATATTTTGCACTACGCCGTGTTCGTCCACCGCCATCGCAATCGGCACCGCTGCGCTGCCAGTTAAGTTGAACGGATCCCAAAGTATCGGCCAATCCACCTGCTCCCATTGCGCCCACAACTCACAGCGCTGGGGATGCTGCTCTTGAGTAATACCAATCACCATGATGTCGCCCGAGGCGCGCAATTCTTTGGTGAGGTCATGCCAAACTGGCACGTGCTTGCGGCAACCTGCTCACCACGACGCAAACTGAATCAGCAGTAATTTTTTGGACGGCAATTCGGCTAGGTTGATGCGTCTGCTGCCGTCGATGGTCGGCAATTCCAAATCCGGCAATCGTTGTCCTTGAGCGAACAATCCACTTTCCTGAGCAGGGCTATTCGCGGTATAGCCGAAGCCACAGCAAAGCACGGCAAGGAAGGCTCCAAACAGTCGGGTGCGGTTATTGCGACTGGCAAATAAAGTGGTCTGTAGGTGGTGATCTTGAAGCATGCGGTGGATTGCCGAATTTAGGCAACTTGCAGCTTAACCGCCATCCAGCCTTCAGCGCTTAACTTCCATTCTTGGCCATCCGCAAAACAGCCCTAATCAAATTTCCAATAGCTGAACCGCCCGCTCAAACACCGTATCCACGGTAATTTGCTCCATCAACGGCGATCGGCGGCTGCGGTCGCGCTTAGGCGGCGGCTGGTCCAATGGTAGGGCGCTGACCACGTGCGAGTTCGGGCCGGGCGGCGCGAATCGGACTGGGTCGGTGGGCCCAAATATGCCCAAAACCACATTGCTGCGCAGCGCCGCCAGATGCACCGGCCCACTATCGGTGCCGATGGTCAACTTGGCGCGGTCCAATAAGGCGATCAAATGCTCCAAAGTCGGCGTCGCCGGGGCCAGAGCGGCGTCGGGGCAATGCTGCGAAATGCTTTCCACGTGCGGGCGATCGGCAGGCGTCCACAGTAAGTGCGCTTGGTGGCCGGATTGGGTCAATCGTTGAATCAAGTCTACCCAATTCTCAACCGGCCATTCTTTGTCGCGGCCATAGGAAGTGACGCTGGTATGCAGCAAAATCTCAGGCGATTTTTCGGCCGCCATGTGCTCCATAACCTCAACCGGCAGTGGCCATGGCCCGACTTCGTGCAAGATCGCCGGCCAATCCAGGTGGGTGAGTTTGGCGAATTCTTTCACCAAGGCCAGGTCGCGCAGCGCCCGCGGCACCCGACCGGGGTCCGGCGCTAAATGGTGGTAACGCCGATGGGCTCCCTCTTTGCTCACTCCATTTACAAATCCGAGTCGCAACGGACTCGGAACTGCCCGAGTTTGCGTCGAACTTTTGAGATTTCCTTGGAAATCCAGCACTGCGTCATAAGGTTGCAGGCGACGAAGGTTGCGAATATGTTGCCAAATCCGACGTAGGCCGCCGCGCTGTTTCCAGACGCTGCGCGGGAAAATAATCAGTTCATTCTTCAGCGGCAGAGCGCGCAGCAGCGAGGCGTGGCGATCTTCCACTAACCAATCAATTTGCGCGTCGGGCAATAATTGGCGCAACGCGGCCACTGCGGGTATGGCAAAAACCACATCGCCGAGGGCGCTGAGGCGAACCACCAAGATGCGTGGCTTTGACGGAAGGGGCGATGTCATTGCGTCGGCGGGAAAGATACCATCCTTGCATGTCGGAATCTTCTCCCCACCTGCACCATCGCGGCGACGGCGTGCGGATGTGGGTGGCTGCGGAGCTGGATCAGGCGGAATCTTGGACTGAATGGATTCTGCGCGGCGAACAAATGTTGGCCGAGAGGGCCCTACAAGCAGACACGGTTTTGGGGCACGGGCGCGGTCAGACTCGGCGTGTGGTACTGGGGGAGGGTGTCCAGGGAGTTTGGCGGGTGAATCGGCACGGGGGCGTGCTTGGCGGTGTGCAAGGGGACCGCTATCGAACGTCGGCGCGGCTAGCGGCCGAGGTGCTACTCAGCGAGGAATTGCGGGCACGAGGAATTGCAACGCCAAAAGTCCTATTTGCGCTCGCTATGAAAAGGGGTTTGAGCTGGCGTCAGCATTTGGTCACCGAAGAAATTGTCGGCGCCACCACCGTTTTTGAGGCGCGCGAGGAAGCTGCGGCACTGGCTGCCGCCGATGAGCTGTTGAGCCGACTTTGCGACGTCGGCCTATGGGCCACCGATCTGCATCCTGCGAATATGTTGTGGCAAGCCGCGCCTAGTGGGGCAGATTCTGAGGGGCGTTGCTGGGTGATCGACTTGGCTGGCGCAAAGCTACTTCCAGGGCCGTTATCCGCCGATCAGCGCTCAGCAAGGCGCCAGCGTTTTGCCAGATATTTTGCCAAACATGCTGGGCAGATTCCGGCGCCGTTTTGCGGTTAAAATCTCCGCGTGACGTTGCAGCTCTACAACTCTTACAGCCGCCAGATCGAAGCTTTCCAACCTCTAGATGAGGGCAAGGTTCGTATGTATCACTGCGGTCCGACGGTTTATAAGCGGCCGCATATTGGCAATTACCGCTCGTTTTTGTTTGCTGACTTGCTGCGGCGGTTGTTTGATTCGATGGGGTACGACGTGGTGCAAGTAATGAACATCACCGACGTCGGCCACTTGGTCGACGATGCCGACGATGGCGAGGACAAGATGTTGAAGCAGGCGCGCCAGGAAAAATTAACTCCGTGGCAAATCGTCGATAAGGTCTGCGCTGAATTTTTTGCTGATCTCCATGCGTTGGCGGTGCGGCCTGCGCATCACTATCCGCGCGCTACGGACCATATCCCAGAGATGGTGAAGATGGTGCAGAAGTTGATTGCTAGCAAGCATGCTTATCGCGTTGGCGACAACGTATATTTTGACGTGCATTCGTTTCCAAAATACGGTCAGCTTTCGGGCAATCGAATCGATGAATTGGACGCTGGTGCTCGATTAGAGGTAAATGAAGAGAAAAAGCACCCGGCTGATTTTGCGTTGTGGAAGTCCGATCCAAGCCACTTGATGAAGTGGGAAACGGTTTTTGGTGAGCACGGCTTCCCGGGTTGGCACATCGAATGTTCGGCGATGTCGATGAAGTATTTGGGCCAGAGCTTTGACATTCATACGGGTGGCGAAGACAACGTTTTTCCGCACCATGAATGCGAAATTGCACAATCTGAAGGTGCCACCGGAAAACGCTTCGTTAAGCACTGGCTGCACACCAAATTCCTTCAGGTAGACGGTGGCAAAATGTCCAAGTCTTTGGGCAATGTATGGAGCCTTGATGACTTGGAAGAGCGCGGCTTTTCGCCTTTGGATTACCGCTTTTTAATCATGCGCGGTCATTATCGCACCCAATTGAACTTCACTTGGGACGCCCTGCGTGGTGCTGCAGAAGCGCGCAAAAACTTGTTGGACTGGCGCGGTCGTTTACAAGCAGCGGCGCGGACGTCTGACTCCGCCTGCAGGGCCGACGCAGCGCCCGACGTCGTTGAGGCAAAGCAAAAATTCGCCCCTGCCATCACGGAGGCGGTAGAAAAATTCGATGCTGCCATTGCCGACGACTTGAATACGTCGGAAGCTGTGGCTGCGGTTTTTGGCTTGCGTAACGCATTCATGCAGGACGCTTTCGTTGGAGCGAATGCTCAAAATGCTTTGGATTTCCTCGATCGAGTCGACGATCTTTTCGCATTATTTCCTACCAACGGCGACGATGCTGAAGGTCTAAGCGACGCTGACGTCGAGGCATTGCTTGCCGAACGGGTGAATGCGAGAGAGCAAAAAGACTGGCCGCGGGCGGACGAAATTCGTGATCAATTGCAAATAGCCGGCATCGTCATTGAAGACAAGTCCGGCTCGGTGCATTGGCATAGAAGTTAAGAAAGCTTCAATGCCGCTCGAATGCGAGCGCCGTATTCTGGATCAGCTTGATCAAAATGGAGCAGCTGACGGTCAATGATTTCGCTCGGCACGCCCTGCATGGCAGCGGCAATAGCGGTGGTAAGGCGTTGACGTTGGCCTTCGTCAAATAGGCGATAGAGGTTACCAGCTTGGCCGTAATCGTCATTTCCTTGGCGATGGTCGTAGCGGTCAGCGTCTCCATGCAGCGGCAGGGGCGGCTCTGCTAACGACGGAGTTTGTGTCGGGCCACCGAAACTATTTGGCTCGTAATTGACGTCGCCACCGCCGTTGCCGTCGAAACGCATGCGGCCAGCACGGTAGTAATTGTTTGCTTTGGTTGCACGAGGTGCATTCACCGGCAAAGAGTCGTGGTTGACGCCTAGACGGTAGCGATGGGCGTCGGCGTAGCTGAAAATCCGTGCTTGCAGTACGCGGTCAGGGCTATGGCCGATGCCCGGAACTACGTTAGCAGGGGAAAAAGCTGCCTGCTCAATATCGGCAAAATAGTTGTCTGGGTTACGGTTGAGTTCTAGCACGCCGATCTCTTGCAAGGGGAAATCTCCATGTGGCCAGACTTTTGTGAGGTCAAAGGGGTTGAACGCCAATTGCTCCGCTTGCTGTTCGGTCATGATTTGAATTTTCACCGTCCAACGCGGGAAATCTTGCGCTTCAATGGCTTGGTAAAGATCTCTGTGGTGGCTTTCTCGATCGGCGCCAATCAATTGATTGGCTTCTGCTTCGCTCAGGTTTTTGATTCCTTGCTGAGTTTTGAAATGGAATTTCACCCAGCGCCGTTCGCCTGCGGAATTGATCAAGCTGTAGGTGTGTGAGCCATAGCCATTCATGTGGCGGTAACTTGCTGGTAGGCCACGATCGCTGAACAAAATAGTAATTTGGTGCAAGCTTTCGGGGCTTAAAGACCAGAAGTCCCACATTGCAGTTGAGTTGCGCAAGTTACTGCGCGGGTCCCGTTTTTGGGTGTGGATAAAGTCAGGGAATTTGCAAGGGTCGCGAATGAAAAAGACCGGGGTGTTATTCCCGACTAGGTCCCAATTCCCTTCTTCGGTATAGAACTTTAATGCGAAGCCGCGAACATCGCGTTCTGCATCAGCAGCCCCCATTTCTCCGGCGACAGTGGAAAACCTCAGTAAAACGTCGGTAGTTTTGCCCTGCTTAAAGGCCATAGCCTTACTGATATCACCTAAATCAGCGGTGCAAGTAAACGCGCCGAAAGCACCGGAGCCTTTTGCGTGCACCACGCGCTCTGGAATTCTTTCGCGGTTGAAATGGGCGTGCTTTTCAAGGAGCTGCCAATCTTGCGCCAACAATGGGCCATTTTTCCCAGCAGTGAGTGCATTTTGGTTGTCAGCAATCGGGCTGCCGCTGGCAGTGGTGAGTGGATTGGGGTTAGACATGGGGAGATAATATCCCAAATGCGACAAAGTAGCAAATGGGATATTATTCTAAGTAAGTGGCGGGTGGAGACGGACCTATAGGGATGCGCTAAAATCGGCCCATGCCCGCAATGAAGCTGCCTCCTTTTTTAACGCAATACGCCAAGTGGATTGAAGCAAACCCTGCCTTGGGGGCAATCTCGGTCTTAGCGTTGATCGTAGTTTTGCTGTGGCTACTGCGGAAGAGTCTGAAGCTATTTATGGTCTTGATTGGCGTGGCTGCCATCGCGCTACTTGCTTCTTACTTCATTGTTGGTCCAGAAAAGACTAACAATGCAGTTCGGGATAAAACTCAGCAAGCCATCGAACAGGGCAAAGA
Organism: Planctomycetota bacterium; assembly: GCA_014382805.1. Classification (GTDB taxonomy): domain Bacteria; phylum Planctomycetota; class UBA1135; order UBA1135; family UBA1135; genus JACNIZ01. Next base: position 201 of record JACNIZ010000179.1, on the reverse strand, counting down.
CTTGTTGGAAAAGGGGCGGCAAAGGGTAGAGGATGAGTTCGAAAATTCCGGCAAAACCTATCTCAATGGCGATTCAGCAGAGGAGGAGCAAGTTCCACCTCCTGACCAGGACGACTCTGGGCAATAGGGTCGGCCATTAAAGCTCGCTATTGCGAGCACAGTTCATACATTGACCACGAAGGTGAATGGAATAATCTGTGA
>JACNIZ010000069.1 GCA_014382805.1 Planctomycetota bacterium | reverse complement strand
GGAAATAAGGAAAGGGGCTTAATTTTCAGGTGATGAATGAAATGGGAGAAGCTACGCCGGGATGCTCGGGTAAAGGCGGGCGGATTGAAAGGGAAAAAGTCGGAATCAGCGATTATTTCGGAGCTTCATGAATAGTCCGGGTTAAGGTAAGCCTGCAATAAATTATTTACGAAAAACTCTTCAAGGTGGCCTTCAACCAAAACTGCTAAACGAAACGGCATTTATTCAACCCCTGGCTTTCCACCAAAACTGTTTTTTTGCCATAACTCCCCCAGGCTATAGTCTTCAAGCCATGCATGGAGACTGTCTTCATCCAAACGAGAGATCGAGGTCTTCCCCTGAGATCGATTGGCAACCAACACTTCGTCCGGTTGAAAATGATCTAATAGTAAGGGAGATTGGGTTGCGGCAATTACTTGGGTATGAACCGAGGCCTGCTTAATCAAGGAGGCGAGTAATGATATTGCAGAGGGATGAAGACCCAATTCAGGCTCATCGATCACAATAACCTTCGGCCGCAGCTCTACCGGCTGTAAAAGAAGCGTCGCAAGGGCAATAAATCGAAGTGTTCCGTCTGAAAAAGCCGAAACATCAAAAAAAGAATCCGAACTTTTATGGGTCCATTCAATTCGAATCAGATTCTCATTCCTTAAACTTGGTTTTAGATTAAAGTCTCCAAAAAATGGGGCGACCATTCGAATCGCATGCCTGATCAGAGAATATGATTCAGGAAAGCGGTCCTTCAAAACAAGAAGGAAGGCCGCCAAATTCGCTCCATCTGGCCTAAGAACCCGATTATCTTCAACAGCAGAGGGTATTTTTAATGCCGAACTATCGCTAGTATCATGAAAGTGGAAAACTCGCCATGAGCTGAGCTGAGCTTTGACTTTTCCTGATACCCCTGAGGCTTTTTCACTGATGCGCCCGCCATTTCCCTCTCGAGGGATCTCCTCCCAGAAAGGCTCTGAATGGCTCCGGTTTCCCCAGAAACCTGCCTCTTCACTTAAAACAAACAGCTGGCCTGTCTTTGTTGGCCCTAGCTTCAACCGGTACTGGTCAGTTCCATCATTAAACCAAAGGCGACAGCTAATATTCCTAGTCACCTTTTGCCCGAAATGAAGAATTTGATCAGCACCCCCAACTCTACCGACATAACTATCCAAGCCACCGGAAAAAACCGAATTCAGGAATGAGAATATTTCAATAAAATTTGACTTACCAGATCCATTGGCACCAATGATGACGTTTACTTTACCTAGCTCAAGTTCGTGAACCTCAGCTATGCTCTTAAACCCACCAATGCTAATTCTCTCCAGTCCCTTTGCCACCGACTAACCCTCCATGGCTAACGAAACGACAATGTGTTGCTGGGTGATTGTAACGACAACACACCTAATCATGACTTAAACAAATTTCACTGGAAATGAACACAAAAACGACGAGGGATTCAATCCCTCGTCGTTGGATCTCGAAACCAGCGCAACTTGCGCCAGCAGTCGAAATTAAGCCGTCTTCAGAGCGTTGACAGCACGCGCCAGGCTAGCTTTCTTGCGAGCGGCGGTGTTCCGGTGAAGTTGGTTCCACTTCACGTTCTTGTCAATCAGCTTGGTGGCCAAGCGGAAGTGCTTCTCTGCGCTATCCAGATCATTCTCTTCCACGGCGACCAAAGTCTTCTTGATCCACGTACGCATGGCTGAACGATGACCGCGGTTGCGCTCACGTCGCTTCAGACCCTTTTTTAACTCAGCTTTTGCAGATGGAGTATTCGGCATTTCTAACGTCCTCTGTCCCGAAAACGGGCCGAGTATTGTATCGGAACTCTGGCAAGTGGCAAGCTTGTTTAACCCAAGGAAAAAACATGAATCTTGCTTAGGCCGACGGCTTCGAATCGTCGCCGGATTCCTCTTCCTGGTAACTGCTGCCGCGGGCCGCGCGCAGGAAGGCTTCCGGGTCATAGGCGACGTCGGCTGCGGAGTCGGCCTGGTCGTAACGCTTTGTCTGCAAAGCCTGTTCGGCCGCTAGGTTCTTACGCATGCGGACCGCCTCAGTGTCGCGCGGGTTGGCTTTGAGGGCCATCTCCAGGTATTCCAAAGCCCGATCGATCTCTGATTGAGCCGCCGCAAGAGCGCTCGCGCGCTTAGCACTTTCGCCGTCGGCTTCGGCTAGCGCTCCAAAAGCTTCCAATGCCGCACCAGCATATCCGGCTCGCTCCAAGGCGTCGGCCCAGGCGGCTCCGGTGGCCAACTTGCCTGGGTTTTTGATGAAGGCGCGCCGCCGTTGCCGCGCTTCGGCGTCGGCATTTTTGGTCATGCGGCTGAATTTGACGCCCAAACCCGATGGGCCAGCGCCCAATTTGCCAAGAAAACTGGATTTGGCCTTCAAGCTAATCAGCGAACGGGCCAGCAAGCCAGCAGCGTTGGCGTCGCCCGGGGCAAAGTCCAAAACTTGATCGCAAAGCTCAATCGCGAAGTCGGCTTGGCCGCGAGCAAGGGCCTGCTCGGCGCGGTCTAGGTGCTTTTTCAGATCCATATTGATTTTTTGTAGCGGGCGGAAGGCCGTCGGTTGCGGCGAACGGGTATTCTAAGGGCAGATTGATGATGGAAATCGTCCTCTACCCAGACCCTCGATTGCGCGCCAAAAACGCCCCCATAACTAGCTTCGACGACGAATTGAAGCAGTTGGCCCGTGGCATGCTTGATTTGATGTACGAAACCAAAGGTGTAGGCCTGGCCGCACCGCAGGTGGGCGTGAATCGCCGCATGATGGTGTTCAACGCCGAAGGTGATCCAGAAAAGCCGGAATTCGAGACCATCTTGTGCAATCCGCGCGTGGTGCGCAAAGCCAAGTCCAAGGTTTCGGCCGAAGAAGGCTGCCTGAGTTTCCCTGGCATTTATGCGCAGGTGGAGCGACCGGAGGACATCGTCATTTTGGCCCAGGATGTAAACGGCGAAGAGTTCGAATTGGCGCTCGACGACTGGTCCGCGCGCGTGTTCCAGCACGAGTTTGACCACCTCGAAGGCGTACTTTTCATTGACCGCTTCTCCCCCAGCGACAAAATGCGGCTGAAGCCGGTGCTGAGGGGGTTGGAATTCGACTACAAAGAAAAAATTGCGGGTTCTTGATGGCATCGGCGCGCTGCCGGACCGCGAGCGTGAACAGGGCTGTGTAGCCACTGTCGGGGTATTCGACGGCGTGCACTTGGGCCATCTGGCGGTATTACGCAAAGTGATTGAACGCGCCGACGCGTTGCAGGTGCGGCCGGTAATGGTGACTTTTGCCGGTCATCCCAAATCCGTGCTGCTCGGCACCGCCCCGCCGACGATTACCAGCTTGGAGCACCGCTTACTGCTGTTCGAGCGTGCCGGTATTGATTGCACTTTGGTGCTGCCATTTAACGACCAACTGCGCAAACTTCCCGCCGACGATTTTGTACGTCAAATTTTGCTCGAAGGACTGGGCTTGCGCGAGTTGGTGTTTGGTTTTGACTCAAAATTCGGCAAGGATCGCGGTGGTAATCCGGAGTCTTTGCGGCCGTATGCGCGGCAGTTGGGTTTTGCGATTACCGAAGTTCCGCCCACGCGTCAGGCCGGTCGTGCAGTTTCCAGCACTTTCATTCGTGAAGCGGTACAGGTCGGCGATTTGCCGCGAGCGAGTGCGTTACTCGGTCGGCCATGCAGTCTCTTGGGAACCGTCGTACCTGGTGCTCAACGCGGCCGAACGCTTGGATTCCCGACCGCAAACCTGCGTTTGCATCATGAATTGCGACCCCCTTATGGAGTGTATGCCGCTCAGCTTCTGCGGCGCGGCGAGTTGCTTCCGGCCGTCGTCAATATCGGTAAACGCCCCACCTTTGCCGCTGAAGACATTCAGGTGGAAGCACATTTACTTGATTTTCAAGGCAACCTTTATGGAGAGGTGCTGGAAGTATTCCTGCTTAAACGCCTGCGCCCGGAAATAGCATTCGCCAATGAATTGGCGTTGAAGGAACAGATTCAGATCGACATCAACGAATGCCGGCAAGTGCTGTCCGACCCGCCAGCGCCTACAGCCGCAGAATTTTTGAGCGGTAGTTACTGCGCTGATTGAGCGGCATAGGAAACGCACTCATGGCTGCCTTCCCCCTCTCCTTGATCGCGCTCTTGCTGTGCCCTTT
>JACNIZ010000242.1 GCA_014382805.1 Planctomycetota bacterium | reverse complement strand
GGAGAACCAGCTGTGGTAGAGGGTGGTCTGGGGCTCAATCGGGAAGCAGCGGGGGCGCCCAGTGCCTCGCGTAGCGGTTGATTACGGATCTCGCCGGCGTGTATGGCGACTGGGCCGTTGGTGATTTCGTCTTCAAAGGCGAGCACGACCTGAAGTGGGGGTACTTCGCCGCCTTCTTCCGAAGCCTTGGGCGTAGGTACCAGGTGCTGCACGACCTGCAGCACGTTGCGAGAGTAAAGTTCGGTCGCGTGGGTGGGCACGGTGGCAGGCAGGTTGCCTTCGCCGACCAAAGTGACGCCATGCTTAACGACGACTTTGCCTAGTTCGGACAGTTCGCAGTTGCCGCCTTGGGCGACCGCGATGTCGACGATTACGGATCCATGTTTCATGGACTTGACCATGGCTTCAGAGATCAGCATCGGTGCTTTACGCCCAGGAATTTGGGCGGTGGTAACCACTACGTCGGCGTCGGCCACGTGACCGGCGACGGCTTCGGCTTGGCGACGCTTGTAGTCATCACTGGCTTCTTTGGCGTATACGCTTTCTTCGGCTTGCCCTTCATCGGGTGCGACCTCAATGAATTTGCCACCCAGCGACTCGACCTGCTCTTTGACCTCGGGGCGAATGTCGGTGGCCCAGACTACGGCGCCGAGTCGTTTTGCGGTCGCGATGGCTTGTAGACCAGCCACACCAACGCCAAAGATCACGACCTTGGCCGGCTTGACGGTGCCAGCAGCAGTCATCAGCAGGGGGAAGAATTTGCCCAGGTTGGTGGCCCCCAGCAACACTGCTTTGTAACCAGCAATGTTGGCTTGAGAGGACAACGCGTCCATTTTTTGCGCGCGGGTGATGCGAGGCACCAACTCCATGGCAAAGGAAGTGACTCCTGCATTCAGCATGGCAGTGGCGACTTCCTTATGGATGGTGCCCTGCAAGAAGCTGACGACAATGGCCCCTTTGGGCAACGTCGCGCAAGCCTCTGGAGTGGGCGGATCCACCTGCAAAATCAGGTCGGCGCCATCCAAACCTGCGGCCACACTGTCGACCAGGGTTGCCCCAGCCTTTGTGTAGGTCGGGTCTAAAAATGATGAGGCTTCACCAGCACCGCGCTCTACTCGTACTTCCAGCCCCATTTTGACCATTTTCGACACGGTCTCTGGGGAGGCAGCAGCACGAGATTCGCCCGGAGCAATTTCCTTGGGTACGAAGACTACCGGCATGGCCACTAACTTAACCCCTCGCCGCCCATAAGACAGGGCTATCCTTCACAACGTGATAGTCTTTGATTCGAAACCCGAATCTCAGGGCATTAGAGTTTTTGATCGCCGGTTTCCCATGAAAATTGGGACTTTCATTCCCGATTTTCATGGTACGTGCCCTTGATTGCAGGGGGTACATTTATGAGGGAGGAGGGCACGCTATTCTCCTTTAGCCTAGCTATCCTTCCTCACGTGGCGGCCTTTGCACACCCTTCCTTTCCGACGTACCAGTTGCTGGATTCCGGCGACGGCGAGAAGTTGGAGCGTTTTGGCAACAACGTGCTGCGGCGACCGGATCCGCAGGCGCTGTGGCGCCCCCGGTTAGACCGGAAAACATGGCAGGTGGCCGATTTAAGCTTCGTGCGTGAATCCGACCGCGGCGGGCGGTGGCAATCCCGAGGCAATCAGCCTAAATCGTGGCAGATGGAGGTTTTGGGCGCCAAAATCCATATTCGGCCCACTCCATTCAAGCATGTTGGCTTGTTTCCGGAGCAGGCGGCGAATTGGCAGTGGGTGGAACAGCAGTGGCGGGATCAAAACGAATTTTCCTCTACCAAGAAGACGCTTTTGAACCTGTTTGGTTACACCGGAGTTGCCAGTATTTTGGCGGCGCAAAATGGGGCCGAAGTCACGCACGTCGACGCGTCGAAATCTTCGATTACTTGGGCGGCGGAAAATGCCCACCTTAGCGGCTTGGATGAGCGTGCAATCCGGTGGATTTGCGACGACGCCGCCACTTTTGCCGCGCGCGAAGTCCGTCGCGGCAATCGATATGACGGAATTTTGCTGGATCCGCCGCACTATGGGCGTGGACCGAAGGGGGAAAAGTGGCAGTTCGAGGACCACATTGCGCCGTTGTTGGATTCCTGTCGGCAGTTGCTCAATCCAGACGGTCCGTCATTCTTGATTTTGTCGACCTACGCGATCGGATATTCGCCCATCGCCTTCGAAAACATGCTGCGCGACTTTGGCTCGGGTCAGGTCGAGACCGGCGAACTTGCGCTGCCGGAAGAATCTGGCGAACGCTTGCTGCCCTGTGGTTTTTGTGCCCGCTACGTGCGCGGCAATTAACCCCCACTGGACGTCGAGCTAAACTGGCGAGCTGTGCCTGAAATCCTGCATTGCGACAACCATTTGATCGCGCTGGTCAAACCGGCGGGCATGCCAGTGGTGCCGGATTCCAGCGGCGACCTGGCGCTGTCGGATTGGGCGAAGGATTGGATCAAGCGCGAGTACAACAAACCCGGCGACGTCTTCCTTGGCGTGGTGCATCGGCTGGATCGTCCTGTGTCAGGCATCGTGGTTTTTGGCCGGACTAGTAAGGGTGCCAGTCGACTCAGTGCGGCGTGGCGCGACGGCAAGGTGCGCAAGATCTATCACGGCATCAGTGACGCGCCGCCAACGCTGGCAGTTGGCGATGAAGGAGAAATCGTGCAATGGCTAGTAAAAGACCGCGAGCGCAACATGGTGCGAGTGGTTACACCTCCAGTAACTCTTTCGCAAGACTCGCATGCGAACCCCAAAGAAGCGCGAAGTAAATGGAGAATTATTGCGGTTGAACGAGGCAAAACTCTACTGGAATTAGAGCCCATTACCGGACGCGCTCACCAATTAAGGCTTGCCTGCGCAAAGTTGGGATTGCCGTTGATGGGCGACCTTAAGTATGGGGCGACGTCGGCGATGGCGGGGCGCAGGATTGGCTTGCATGCGATTGAATTAATTGTTCCGCATCCGACCTTGGGTCAACTTATACATTTGACATCTGCCTACGAATTTTTCTAACGCAATGCGCAAGGTTGTTTTTTTCTCATAAAGGTCTCAAAAAATCAGCAATCAAATTTCCTATTAAACAAAGGAAATCGTTCTTAATTTGCATCGGTTCAAAATGATTCAATATTTTCTCATGAAGATTAATAGGTTTTCCTTGGACCTACGGTCGTTTGCCTCGTTTTTGAATAAATGAAACGAATGGTCCCAATTTTAATTGCATCTGCAGTTTTGATTTGCAATGCATCGGCGCAACTTGTGGGTGGAAAACACGGATTGCATAAAACTCATACCGGAACGGTTGGCAATGCTCAATTCGGAAGCTCGGCTTGCGGTCCGGGTGACATCAATGGAGATGGCATTCCCGATTATGTAATTGGCGCAAAGTCTCATACAAATACGCTCGCGTCTCAAGGACGGATTACTGCATATAGTGGCTCCAGTCACAGCGTGCTTTGGACTGTGGATGGAGAGTCATTAGGGGACTGGTTTGGATACGCGATGGTGGCAATGGGGGATTTGGATGATGATGGATTTGGAGATATCGTTGTCTCTGCACCGCGCGTTGACAACTTGTTCAAAATAGATTCTGGACGAGCTTATGCAATTTCAGGAGCCACTGGTTCCACGATTTGGACCCACACATCAGCAGTCAGTAACCGCCAGTTTGGAACAGCATTAGGGTCAGGCTTGGACATCAATTCCGACGGCTATCAAGACCTTATCGCTGGCATGTCCAGTGCGGATGATGGCGGCTTAATTGAAGCTGGAAAAATATCCGTTCTGGATGGTAAGGACGGATCGTTTATTGGACACATTTACGCAACCTCATCGTATGCACACTTTGGTACTAGTGTTGCATCTGCTGGCGATTTAAACGCCGACGGGGTGGACGACATCATCGTCGGGGTTCCTGATAAATCCCCATCCGGAATCACTTCGGCGGGTCGGGTTACGATCATTTCGGGCAATTACTTGTTGACAGGGAGTGGGTCGAAATACGTTGGATGGATTGATGGCATTTGGAGTAATGGCCAATTCGGGCACAGCGTTTGTGGCCTGGGGGATCAAGATGGAGATGGTGTGAATGAATTTGCCGTCGGCGAACCCTATGCGGACCTTAGCACTACTTTGGTTGAAGCTGGATTTGCTTACGTTTATTCCGGAGCAAGTCTAACTAAGCTTGCCACCTTTATCAGTGGCGGCGATCATGATCACTTCGGCTACACAGTTGCTCCGGCCGGGGACATGAATTCAGATGGGGTTATTGACCTTTTGGTTGGAGCGCCTGATCGCGGCACCGGCGGCTCTGCGTTGACTTTTAGCATTCGGGAGTTGGGCTGGCTGAATGAGTGGGTAGGTGGCTACACATTCGCTAAGTTCGGAGCCGTAATGACAACCATCGGTGATTTGGATGGAAACAACACAGCCGAATATATGGTTTGCGCTCCAGAGTTGACCCTCCCAATTAGCAAGGAAGGTCAAGCTCGCATTTACGGGATCGATCCATTTTTGCGACTGAGCAAATACACAGCCTCTCTTGCTGGAGATACTGTTGAATTTTATGCTGACTTTGAAAGCACCCATGTCCTTGATTACTATCGTTTTCTTTTCTCATGGGCTGGTGATGGTCCGGATAGCAGCATTGGTTTGTTGGTTCCGCTCACGGCTGATTCAGCCTTTCATAAATCAGTCGCTGGAACCTTTCCGCCCATTTTCTCAAATGGAACCGGTCAGTTGGGAAGCGGCGCGAAGGCAACTGCGACACTATCTTTTGCGAGCACGCTTCCGATCGCACCCGGAACGCAACTTTATTGTTGTGTCGTTGCTGCAGATCGGTTTACTTACAGTCCCCAGACGTCATCCATCGTGCAGATTCTGACTTTTAACTAAAAAAATTGGCCCTTCCTGAACACAGGAAGGGCCAATTGTCTACCACAATGCTGGCCGTCTTATGTCGTTCTTAAAGTACAACGCGCGTGACGATATTCGACATGCGGGTATCCGGGCAGGTGTTTTCTTCGGCCGCTTGCAAGTAGAGGGTGACGCCAGCGGCAGACGCTGGAACGGGTCGCGTGACTTGGTAGTCACCGTTAGCGTCGCAATCGCCGAAGGAGACCAGCCTGGAATATGGATTGGCCGGCGGGAAAACGATGCCGAAGTCCACGCACCAAGTGCCGCTGTTTGCGGTGGTGCTGCCCAAACTAGTGCTCCACAGGATTGCGATAGTTTCTTGCGGCGTGCCGTGCGAAACCGTCAGCGTTGCATTTTGACCGGCGACTAATTGATCCACGCACAAAGCCAAATCGTCGGCGGTGATTTTGGTGAAGGTGAAGGTGCCGATCGGTACGCCGAAAAATGGGTAGCCAGTGATTTCGTAAATAAGCTGTGGCGGGTTGGAATCGGCATTGCTTGAGGTGTAGGTGGTGCCGTCGTCGGTGCCGGCATCGAAGGGCATTAATGTGACCACAACTTCTTCTAGCCAACGATCGTTTTGGAACAACTCGAGACCATCCACACCGACGAACCAATCTGGACTTGGGGCAATCATCGACACCAAACTGACGGCCGGGAAATCGGAAGTTACGTCAAAAGTCAGCGACGTAGATCCAGGCGAGCCAGTCCCCGATCCAGACAGTAAAAATTCGGCATCGCCAGCGCCAATCGCATTGTTGACCTCTTGGGTAAGAGCCAGCTTGCTGCCGGATTCGGCCATGCTTTCCATTCCATTACTCGCCAGCGCGCCAACTTCCCAAAGCGAAAAATTTGGCAAATGAGTGCCACCGATTAATCCCGAAAAATGTGGGTTATTTGGGAAATCGGTTGGATGAGTTTGCTGACTCCAGTCGGCAACGAAAGTGACCTTATAGGTAGCTTCTAGGGCGCGATCACAGCTTTGCGCTGGAGCGACCGCATTCCAAGTCGTCGAAAAAACGGCGGTGAGCGCCGCCACAGAAAGCAAATGGGAGGGGTTTTTCATGGTGAATCCAAGTTCGAACCCTCCAGCATAAGGCAAAAGTTCACACAGTGATCACAATTTGAAAAATGGCCTAAGTTTCCTTTCGCCTATTTTTTGTCCAGGTTCGACTCGTACCAAAGCAACCACCTTGGGCCGACGTCATGGCCGATTTTGAAGTCGTCGGCGATCGATGCCGGTCGGACTTGGTTGTCGATAAACTCGATGTCCTCCGGCTTGGCCCGGTTGTAGTAATACGGGCTTTTCATTTCGGTAATCAAAGAGTTTCCAGCAATCCGGTTTTTGCCGCTGCGATGAAAGCGGATCGGCGCGTGGCCGATGTCGTGAATCCAATTTTCCTCTATCGAAATGCCAGTAGTTCCTTCATCAATAAAGATGCCATTGCTGGGCGCACGGCCGGCATGGCGCGGCACGTGGTGTAAATGATTGCCGCGAATCACAGTGCCTGGCTGGCGGCCAAGGGTGTAAATGCATCCACCATCCGATAGCAGTTGCATCGTATTTTCAATTTCATTTTTTTCAATGATGTGGCCACCGCTGGGCGCAGCTTCTTGACCCCAAACCCAACCGACGGACAAGCCGGTATAGGGCGTGTGCTGAATATGATTGAACGCAATTTCGCATTCCGCGGCAAAGCCAATCCAAATGCCGACGCCACCGCCATACCGCGCACCAACTTTGCTAACAAAACAACCCTCTACCCGCACCTTCCTAGCCAACTGCGGGTCCTGTAAGTCGCTGCTTTTCCACCACGGTTGACCATCAACTAGCCGTGAAGAATCTTCGCCAATGTTAATCCCGTTCGCGCCGATGTCCTGGAAGGAGCAAAGTCGAAGCGTCGTGTTTTTGCAGCCTCGGCCTAGCCAAATTCCGCTGCCGCCGACCTGAGAGAGGTGACAACTTTCCATACTGCAGTTTTGGGCAAATTCAACTTGAATCGCTGCAGGAGCAAAGATGCGTTCGGTGACTCGATCGCCGCCGTCGCGACGTTCGTGCATGCTGGCTTGCGCGCCCGCCCAGCCGTCGATCGGTGGAGTGAAGTCGGCATGCTGAAATTGAATGCCGATGAAATGTAGATTGCGGACCGGATTGGATTCAGTTCCCTTGATTTCCATCAATCGTTGCAAGCGCGGGATTTCCGCGTGCATGGATTTGGCGGTTGCAACTAAGCCCATTTCGGGTAGCGAATCGGGAGGTACCACGACCAGTTCTCCGCTGATCGAATCCACTGCCCATTCGCCGCGTTCGTCCAAAAACATGGGCAGCCCCTCTAAGGCAAAGCGCGGATGCGGCTCAAAGTTATCGATTGCGTAATGCGGCGCCCTACATCCGATCGGCGCGCGGGTTTTTAAGTAGCCCTTTGCCCAATCAATCTCCGCTACAGGAGCCCGCGACGTCGACCAATCGTGAAGGAGGTGGACAAACAGTCCTTCTGTGTTGGAAGAGTGTTCGCTAGCCGACGGGTCAGAAAATGTGAATGACGTCCGCCGATCTGGGCCTGCCTTGTCCACACGTAGCCACTTACCCTGATTGGGGTAGCGCGCAAGCGTCAGGCGTTGATGATTGAAATAAACATCATTAATTTTTTGGCCCGCCAACGCCGCTGGCAATTTGGCGCGCAGGAATCCGTCGGAATCTTCGGTCCAATCATTGATTTCGACGCCGCCGGAAAATTTCACATGTTCTCCCGGAAGGATGGTCCAAATTACATCGGCGTTTTCATTGCCGCCGTCTTCGGGGCCGAATCGAAGGGGTTCTTTTAATCGGTAAATGCCGCTTCGCAGCAGTACAACCACGCCACGGTCTGGGTGTTGCTTGCGCAATAGACGTACCGCGAGTTGCGCGCGTGCCGGCGTTGCAAACGGCTCGGCGAAGGTGCCGGGGCCAGTATCGTTGCCTAAATGTGAAACAACGACTTGGGCGGGGGACGCCAGCGGCGCCAGCATCAAAAAAAGCAGAGTTAGGGGGATGCGCATGAGCCTTTGGACCCCCAGTATTGCATTCATTTGCATCTAGGATTAGAGTCCATACCATGGCCTCCTTCATTACTCGTCGTGATTTTCTGCGCGCTTCGGCCGCTGCTGGTTTTAGTTTCTCAACTTTGGGGTGCGCTGGGGCGGCGGTGGTGCAGCCGAATAGCAAAGTCAACGTATTGAGCATAGGCGTGGTAGGCAGCATTGGCGGCCAGGACCGCAGCCAAGTGGCGAGTCATCCGGCGGTGCGCATTGCTGGGCTGTGCGATGTAGATGCGAATTATCTAGCACAGGCGAAAGCCGATCACCCGGATGCGTTTGCCTGCAAAGACTATCGCGAGGCGTTTGACAAATACGGCGATCAATTCGACGCGGTAATCGTCGCTGTGCCCGACTTCAACCACGCGCCGATGATGATGACGGCGTTGAAAGCGGGCAAACATGTTTACGGCCAAAAGCCGCTGGTGCACCAGTTGGAAGAACTGGTCATGATTGAAAATGCCATGAAAGCGCGGCCGGATTTAGTGACCCAGGTAGGCAATCAGCGCATGGTTTACAACGGACGCCGCGCGGCAGTGGAAATTTTGCGGTCGGGAGCGTTGGGTAAGGCGATAAAGGCTTATGCCTGGACCGGTTCGCCAAACCGCAGTCACTATTTCAATTTTGATCATGTGAATAGTGAGCCGATGGATCCGCCATCGCACTTGGATTGGGGTTTGTGGTTGGGTCCGTGTCAGCCGAAGGAGTTTCAGAGCAACTTGGTTCCGCTGGCATGGCGTTCGTGGTGGGACCATGGCACTGGCGGTTTGGGCGACTGGGGTGTGCACGTGCTCGACGTAATTTTCTTCGGTTACGACGAACTGACTTCGCCGATTTCGGTGGTCACTCATACGCCGGCCGTCGTCGATCCGTTCCACGCCTATCCATGTCAATCGACGGTTACCTATGCGGTAAATTCACCCAACTTCGCCAACACGCATTTCCCCATCTATTACAACGATCGTGCGCAAATGCCATCGCGCGCTGCGTTGGGTCTGCCGCCGGGAAGCTGGGGCGATTCGAATATGACCGTGGTGGTTTGCGAAGGCGGCGTGCTTGCGCTGACGGCCGGCGGCCGTTTAGAAATTTGGCGCGACGGCAAGATGACGCCAGGTTTGGAAATGCCTGGGCTGCCAGAATTCCCGCCGCTGAACCACTGGCACGCGTGGGTGGACAACATCATTGGCAAAAAGACCGAATTGCGCACGCCATTCCCGGATGGAGTGCGGATTACCGAAGCGGCTTTGTTGGCCGTGAAGGCGTCGAAATATCCCGGCGTTGAGTTGGCTTGGGATAAATCCAAGCTGGCGTTCACCAACCACGAAGAGGCGACCAAAACCATCGTCAAACGCGACTATCGCGACGGCTTCGCGCCGCCGGTGATCGCATAGGGGTATAGGTCTACCCTGCTAGCGCGATCACACTGTAGCTAATAATTCGGCCGCGCTTGCTGCCAGATCTTGCAACGCCAGATCCATGCGATCTTGGTGAGTGCGGAAGCAAAGTACGCAAATGCGCAGGGTGAATTTGCCGTCCAGCCAAGTGCCAGTCAGGTAAACGTGGCCGCGTTGATTTACCGCATCAATCCAGGATTGATTGAGTTGGTTGAGTTGATGCAAATTCAGGTCGCTGCGCTCGATGCGGAAGGCAAGTAGCGACAGTTCAGGCTCGGCGACGATTTTGACGTCGGGTAGATGGCGCAAACGATCGGCGGCGTCGCGGGCGAGGTCGAGTTTTTCGTCGAGCGCATTGCGGAAGGCTTGCATGCCGAGCATTTTGATCGGCAGCCAACAGCGCAAGCCGCGATTGGAACGGGACAGTTCGGCGGAGGAATTGCAGAAATCGACGAGGTCGACCTCGTCCTGGTAAGCCGGCATGTAATCGCCGGAAACCGAATGAGCCTGACGCAGTTTGGCGCCGTCTTTCACCAGCAGGCAGCCAGTGCCGTAAGGTAAAAACAAACTTTTGTGCGGATCCAGGGTGATGGAATCTGCGCGATCCATGCCATCCAGCGCAGATCGGCCACGTTTGGTCATGGTGAAAAACGCGCCATAGGCGCCGTCGATGTGCAGCCACATGGATTCGGCTGCCGCCAGGTCAGCGAGCTCGTTTAGCGGATCGACTGCGCCGGTGTTGACGGTGCCCGCACTGCCAATCATCAAAAATGGCTGCCAGCCGTCCTTGCGGTCGTCCTGGATCTGCTGCTGTAGACGAGCTACATCCATTTTGAAATCCGCTCCAGCAGGAATCACCCGCACATTGGCCGTCGGCAGGCCAGCAATGATCGCGGCTTTGGTGATCGAATGATGAATCTGATCGCTGACGTAAAGCGTGCCGCGGCTGAAATCGTCGCCGAGTTGGGTGCGGCGTGCGGTGACTAGCGCGGTCAAGTTGGCGATGGAGCCACCGCTGGTCAGAATTCCACCTGGATTAGGCGAGGTTGCCGCCTCGGTATCAGGGCGCGAAGTGGCGCCGGGTCCCGCAGTTGGGTCGTTGCCATATCCAACTACCTCACAGAACCATTGAACCACGTTGCTTTCGAGCTGGACCATGCCCGGCGAAGCAATCCAGACGCCGACGTAACGATTTACCGCGTCAGCGATTAGGTCGGCGAGTGCGGTGTGGAATAAACCGCCGCCTGGTATGTATGCCAAATATCCAGGGCCAGCCGTGTTCAGCGAATGCGGAATGACCTGCTGGAACAAATGTTTTAGCAACGGCTCCAGTTCCGAGCCAACTTCGGGCATGGATTCCCGCAGCGACCGCGCGACGTCGGCACCTCCTTGCCAAACTGCGGCTGGCTGGTCGGGCAGCGACTGCAAATAGGGAACAATTTGCTCCATTGCGCGGTTGACCCACTCGCGCATTTTTTCGGCCGAAGGTTCCATTGGCCAGTTTGGTGCTGAGTTCACCGCAACATTATGCCGTCGACTTGATGCCGAAATGTAAGCAAAGGTTCACCGGGATCGGCTTCCATGGACTAGGATCGGTGCATGCTTTTCCTGGCCGCCGCCATCGCCCTGCAAATTGGGCAAACCGTCCCCGTTTCTCCGCCAACCCTGACTGCGCTGGCTGATCGCGTCGAACAACCGGTGGAGTTGGGACAAGTCAAATGGCGTCGCGATTTTGATGCTGGCCTCGCGGAATCCAAGCGCACCGGCAAACCAGTGCTGCTTTTGTTCCAAGAGGTGCCCGGCTGACAGGGTTGTCAAGATTATGGTGCTCAGGTTCTGACGCACCCACTGTTAGTAGAAGCGGCCGAAGAATTATTCGTGCCGATCGCCATTTACAACAACACCGAAGGCGACGCCGACGAAAAGGTATTGAAGCGTTACAAGGAACCAGCGTGGAATTTTCAGGTGGTCAGGGTGGTGGATCAAACAGGTAAAGATTTAATCCCACGCGTAGCCAAAGACTGGACCCGCGCCGCGGTTACGCGAGCAATGGTGGCTGGACTGAAAGCAGCAAAAAAACCTGTACCGATGTGGTTGCAGTTATACGCCGACGAAGCCCTCGCTGAAAAGCGAGGTGCGCAACGCGCGATTTTTGGCATGACGTGATTTTGGGTAGGCGAGGCCGAGTTCGGTCTCATTGATGGTGTAGTAAAGACGCGTCAAGCCTGGATAGGTAACAAAGAAGTTGTAGAAGTTTGGTACGACCCCAAAGTTGTGACCGCTAAAAAACTAGAAAGCTTCGCCAAAGCCAAAGAGTTTTGGGCCGAAAAACTCGTGCCGCTGCGCATGGACAAAGAGCAAAAGTACTACCTATTGCAAACGCCGATGAAAGACCTAGCTTTGTCCGAAGCTCAAGCCTGCCGCGTCAACGCTAGTTTAGATGGCGATTGGAAGCAGTACTTGTCGCCGTCGCAATTGAAGCAGGCTGAGTTACTGCGGCGTAAGCGGCTGGCCGATGGAGCTGCGCCAGGAAAGATGTAATTCGCGTAGGCGTTGTACTTGCTCGGGAAGTTTTTCGGCTAAGTTGTGCTCTTCGTTGGGGTCGTCGGCGAGGTTGTAGAGGTGCACGCCCATGCGTACGTCGACTTGTTCGAAGTCGGCGGAGCCTTGGGCGCGCTTTTCGTTTTCGGTGACCATCAACTTCCAGTCGCCGGAACGCACCGACCATTGCCAGCCGCAATCCCAGTGCAAATCACGACTGGATGCGGTTTGGTTTTGTTGCAGGATCACGAACATATTCTGGCCATCGAAGGCGTCGGCTTTGTGAGGGATGCCTGCAATTTGGCAGATGGTTGGGCCGAGGTCTAGCGCGGAAAAGACGGAAAGGTTGGTGCTTGCCGTCGGCAGGGTTCCAGGCATGCGCAAGATCGTTGGGGTTCGTGTACCGCCTTCAAGCAAGTGGTATTTGGATCCAGCCAGTGGAGTATTGTCGGCCCAGTCGGGCACGCAATCGCCGTTGTCTACGGTGTAGATGACCAACGTGTTTTCATCCAGACCAAGTTCGCTTAACTGATCCATGATCCGCCCGACCTCGCGATCCAAACACTCCAGCTGCGCCAAATAATATTTGCGACCTTCAGGCCAAGCGCGGCGGTGCACACCTTTGTACCATTCCATGTAATCTTGGGTGGCCGGATCCCAGTCTGGGAATTCTTCTAAACCGCGCGCATCTAGTTCAGCCTTTGGCAGCTGCCATGCAAAGTTGTGGACTGCGTTGAATGCAACCACCGCAAAAAATGGCTGTTCTTTGTTGGCTGCAATGAACTCGCGCGCTTTTGAACCGAAGGCTTCAGTCGTGAATCCTTCGAACTCAATCTGTTGATCATCATCCCACATCGGCGCGACCATCATCTGGCGCGCGGCTTTGCCGTACTCTTCCACCGCCGCTTTGGAATGATGCAAATAATGGGTGCGGCCACCAGTGGTGGTGCCGTAGAAGCGGTCAAATCCCCAATTGAGTGGAAATCCCGGCGCATCCGGCTTGCGATCGGGTCCGCCTGTATGGACCTTACCGAAGTATCCTGTGGCGTATCCAGCGGCTTTGAAACGTTCCGGCAGGGTCTCTACTTCGGCCGGAATTCCTTGGCCGCCGCCGTAGTAATAATTGCCCCAGCGCTGCTGATACCGTCCCGTGATCATGCCGACGCGCGACGGATTACAAATCGGACTGGTTGCGTATGCGTTCGGAAGATAAATACCTTCGCTAGCAAGTTGATCCAACTCAGGTGTGGCTACATCACTTAACACGGTTTTGAATCCCAAGTCCGCATAGCCCTGGTCATCGGCAATGATGAGTACGACGTTTGGCTTGGGCTTGGCCGGGCCAATGCCGGTGGCCATCAGCGCTTTCAGTTCATCCAAATGATTTTGATAAACGCCGCGTGGGTCGGTATCGTGCTTTTTGCAAATCGATGCGGCCATCGCCACGATTTCACCCATCATGCCGCAAGTCCGCATGACTCGCACTGCACCTAAAGCTTCGTGGGTCACGCTGACGTTACGGCCAGCCATGAACAAGTTCGAAACGTTGCGGCTGTACAAGGTGCGGTAAGGCGCCCAATACGGACTCTTGTATTTCCATTTCCCGTCGCGCGTGTAATCGGAAATGAAGGGGTCGGCCTCTTTGTCGTCGAAGTAACTCTTATGCGGAAAATGCAGGTCGATGTGCCACGAACATGGATAGGCCGCGTCTTCAAACGGCGTGGAGTTGCGGAAGTCGTCGCCCTGCAAAACCATGTCACCCATCAAGCGCCGCGATTCTCGTTTGCCGGCAATATACGCCGACCACTTTAAGCGGTGATTGGGATAAAGTCCTTCGACGTTTTTCAACACATCCCAAGCACCGAACATCGCACGCAAGTTTAGGTCGCGCACTTGCTCCATGTCGTCGATCGGATGCATATCGAATCCACTTTCCCAAAACCATGCACCGAGTTGCCCCAACGGATTGCCGCCACCACCACGGCCAGGGAATTTTTTGTCTTTCAAATCCACCGCCCAAGGCACGCGCGGGAACGGCGCCGGTTGATCTGACTGATCAAAATTCAACGACAGCGGATCCTCCGGGTCTTCGCATTCACACAACAATTGATATTCATTTTTACTGGTCGCGCCGACGTTCCATAAATTGCTGGCACCCATGTGACCTTCGTGGGTCATTTCAAAATCGGCACCAACCATTTCCCCGAGAACTCCGTCGCCGGTTGCGTCGAGAAAGAGTTTGCTAGTCACCCAAGTCCTTTGGCCACTGTGGGTATGTTGAGCGCGTACAGCAAGAATATTCCGGTCGTAGTACCCACTCTCATCCCGCCTTTGCTCGTTAAATGAAGCGTCGAACAAAGCATCGTTCACGCGCTGATTCAACATCAGCGTCAAGTTCGGCTCCGACTTCGCCAAGTTCAATTTGCGCTGGTCGTCGTAAACATGCGCATTTTTTGAATTGCCATCGCCGCCGCCTTTTTTGCGAACCAACTCAGACACCACATCACCAACACGCGGGTACGGCTCTTGATTGGTGTGACCCTCCGGCCATACGCGAACTTCAGAACTTCCATTACCACCCAATACCGGACGGTCTTGAATTAACGCCACTTTCAATCCCAACCGCGCTGCCGAAATGGCCGCCGACGTGCCTGCAATGCCTCCACCAACTACAACCAAATCAAAATAACCACCGTTGACAGGGTCTCCATCCTTGCCGGTTAGGGACTGGCGCAATTGAGCTAACTGCTCACCATCATCCGGGGGCTGCCAAGTCGTGTCCTGCGCAAACAAAATGGCGTCGCAACGGCCATTGAATCCTGTGAGGTCGTGCAGCGTAATTTCGACGTCGGTCGGCAGCTCGACCACGCCTCCGTTTTGCCAATGCCAAGCCGCTCCCTCGATGCCAAACTGCGTATGCAAAGTTTGACCATTTAGTTTCAATTCAAATCGGCCGGGAGCAGCGGGAGCGTTCCACGGCGCAACCCAATCGCGGGTGCGTACCCAAATTCGATATTCACCAGGGGCCGGAAGCCGCGTCGACCCGATCGCGTCTTGAACCGGCTCGCCCAGGCCGTGCGCCATAACAAACGGCGAACCCATCAGGTCCATGAACTGCTGATCTACCACCCAACCACCGCGGTCGGCGAAGGATTCCGGTTCTACCAGCACGGTGGCTGGCTTGGGCTCGGACTGGGCTAGATCGGGTGCGGCGACCGACTGCAGGAAAGAGTAAGCGGCGCATGCGAGCAGGATTGAAGCGAGCATGCACCGAGTTTAACTATCTGACATTTAGTCGACGTCTACCTCGGCGTCTACCTCGGCGATCGGAGCTGGCGCCACCTTGCCAGCAATTGCAGCAGCTACGCGTTTGCCGTCGATGGCAGCCGACACGATTCCACCGGCATAACCGGCGCCTTCGCCACAGGGGTAAAAGCCATGCAACGTCGGGCTTTGCAGCGGACGTTCTTCGTAATGGGTATTCCGTTCCACGCGCACCGGCGACGACGTCCGCGTTTCGGCGCCAATGATCTGGCCCTGCGTCCCTGCAAATCCAGGAATCTGCTGATCAAAAGCCGCCAGGCCTTCGCGCAACCGCATGCCCAGTCCTTTCGGGAAAAACTCGCGGTAATCCGCCGACGTCAATCCCGGCAGATAACTGCTCGGCAAGGGTTTGCCTGAATGGCGGAAACCGTCGACGAAATCCTGACAAATTTGACTTGGGGCACGGTTTTGACCGCCGCCTGCCCGCGCTGTGACAACTTCCAAAGCAATTTGCAGGCGCACACCAAACAGCGGGTCGATGTCCGGGTGTACCGGCAGACGGCCAGCGGCCACATCAATGGTGAGATCCGAACGCGGATCGGTCACCACCTCGTGCAACATCGGATGATCGGAAACGTCGGCGGCTAGTTGCAGCAGTTCATGCCAACCCCAGCGCCAACCGCGCTTACCACACCAATCCTTAGGCTGAATTTCGACCACAATTCCACTGTTGGCGTAGTTCGAATCACGTTTAGACAAGCTCATGCCATTGACTACCAGCGTTCCCGGCTCTGCTTGGCTAGGAACGATCCATCCGCCGGGGCACATGCAAAAGCTATAAACCCCGCGCTCGTTGACCTGGGTGCGCAGCTCATAAAACGACGGCGGCAGCTTCGGCGTAGCTTCGTGGCCGTGGTATTGATGTTTGTCCAACCATTGCTGCGGATGCTCGACGCGCACGCCCATGGCAAAACCTTTGGCTTGCAGCTTGGCGCCGGCGTCGCGGGCCATCTTCAGGGCGTCGAGCGAGGAGTGGCCGGTTGCAAGTACAACTGCGTCGGCCAAAATTTCACTGCCGTCTGCTAAACGCACGCCCTTAGTTTGTGATTGGGCGGGGGAATCAGCCTGAGGAACCGGGGCAGACGGGTCGGCGTCGGTCAGGATCTGGTCCACGCGGGCACCAAAGCGCACCTCGCCGCGCGGGTGATCGAGGATGTCCTGGCAGATGGATTGCACCACCTTAGGCAGCAAATTACTGCCGATGTGCGGCCGCCAAGACCACAGAATGTTTTCAGGAGCCCCGTGTTTGACGAACTCTTCCAATACCGGTTGGATTTGTTCACGATCTCCCGAACGAGTGTAAAGCTTGCCGTCGGAATAGGTTCCGGCGCCACCTTCACCAAAGCAGTAGTTCGACTCGGGGTCGGCTTCGGCACCGCGGTTGAGTTGGGCGATATCCCGCCGACGTTCCTGCACCGGCTTGCCACGTTCCAAAAGCGTGACTTTCATGCCCGAGCGCAGCAAATCTAGAGCGCAGAACATTCCGGCTGGACCAGAGCCGATTACTACAACATGCAGGCCTTTTGAAGCAGCCGAATCCTCCGAGACAGACCGCTCGGTTGTAGTTACACCAATGGCCTCATCGACATCCTCCTCATCGGTGTCCCAAATGGTCACCGCCGCGCGCCACTCCATATGGTCCCACCGCGCGTCCAAACTAATCCGATCGATGCGCATCCGCCCGACCAGGTCGGGATTCAGCTTCAACTTGCGGCAGATTTCACCCATAAGCTTTTCCGAATCAAGCTCATTGGGGTTGATGTGTGGCGGAAAAAGGGCGACCTTCTGGCGGGGCATCCGGGAATTATCGCTGCCCCCATACAAGTTAGGGCGCTTTATGACGCTTTCATGACAGTATTTCTTATCCTGGGCTTAACTTGTCTACAAGTCAACCATGAAAGCTGAATCCCCCCGTCTTCGAACCATCCTATGGACTCTCGCGGTAGTCATCACCGTGGTGGCGGTGCTTTACCAGCGTGCCACGGGTCCGACATACCCAAAACGGGGTTCCATCACGGTTGAAGGGCAAGAATGGGGCTATCGATTGGTGCGCAGCGACTACTCCGATACCGACGCTCGGGTAGTCCTTCCCACTCCGGCCACTGGTGTGCAGGCTACATTGAACTGGCGACGGTACCCCACTTCCGAAGACTTCACTCCGGTTCCACTGGCGTTTCATCCAGAGGAATACGTGAAAGGAGGGGACGACGGTGCAATGGTCGCGGTGCTTCCAAAACAACCTGCTGCGGGCAAATTGGAGTACTACTTAGACGTGCAGATTGGCGATCAGAAACTGCGCATTCCTGAGGCGGTGGCAGCGGGAACCACCAGCGCGGACGGCACTGCCAAGGGCGAGGAATACATCATCATTCGATACAAGGATCGCGTACCGGACATGATCTTGTGGCCGCACATCGTCATGATGTTCTTTTCGCTGCTAGTTGGCATGCGCGCTGGCCTAGCTGCGGTGTTTGCGCCGTCGGACATGCGCAAACTGGCTTGGTTTACTTTGGCTTGTTTGACCATCGGCGGCATGATGCTCGGCCCGATCGTGCAAAAGTACGCTTTCGGCCACTACTGGACCGGTTATCCCAACGGCACCGACCTAACTGACAACAAGATGTTGATTCAGTGGATCGCGTGGATTTTGGCTTGTGGCGTGATAGGCTTCAAAGCCAAACCGAAGGAAGGCGTCGGCAAAATTACTGTGGTGGTGGCAGCGATCGTGATGACTGGCGTTTACATGATCCCGCACAGCATGCGCGGTAGTGAGTTGGATTACTCCAAGCTGGATCAAGGCGTGGATCCAACCTCTGCAATCGGAACCGGCGACAAATAAGCCGACGTCTTCAGCTCGATTAAAATCGCTGCATGAACTCCGCACAGCTGCACATCGCGCTGGTCCATGGGCCGGTGGTGGCCTGTGCGCTGACGGTGGTTTTGTTCGGGCTGGCGCTGTGCTGGCAGGACGAACGCTTGCAGAAACTGTGCTATGCGGTTTTTTTGGGCTGTGCGGTTTTGACCGCAGTCGCCTACTACACCGGCCCTTGGGCTTATGAGCTCTACGAAACCTTTGATTGGTTCAATGCAGAGATGAAAGCGCGCACGGAAGACCACGCGATCATGGGGCGGAACTCTTTTGTAGGAATGGTTTTATTGGGATTGGGATCGTTGGTTGCGCTACTTGGATACGCTCAAGGCCAGGCACCTGCCAAACCGCTGCGATGGGGGATATTCACGATCGCTTTGGTGCTGTCGCTATTGCTGATTTGGACCAGCCACGAAGGCGGATTAATCCGACGTCTGGAAATTTCGTAGAGAATTCAGGAAAGAATCCAGTCCGGGCGGGAATGAAGTATTGAGCACATGCTCATCTCAACTTTCCTGTCATGCACAACCATCCTCTCGTTCAAGCTCAACAGCCTCGAAGCAGTCCCTGGTGGGGATCGGGTAGCTGCGACAAAGCGACCGGGCCGAAGCGAAGGAGTGCATATTCAAACAGGGCGAACCGTCCCATTTTTTTCCATTCGCAGTGAGGAGAAACTTAAGTGAGTGATCCTGAAGTGAGCTTCGGCTTGCTTCAATAATGAAACGAATTATTCTAGGGTTCAGGCTGGCTTGCTTGCAAGTCAGCCTGTTTTTGTTTGCTGCGGTTGTTTTTATCAGTGCGTCAACACTGGATTCGCCACGTCGTTCTTTCGGTCGGCGTCCATGGCGGCGAATGCAACCAAACGCACGACGTCGGAAACGCCGACGGAATGAGGTTGCAGCACATGCACCGGCTTGGACAACCCTAAGTAAAGCGGGCCGACGACTTGAGTTTCGGACAAAGACCGTACTAGGTTGAAGCCGATGTTGGCCGATTCCAGCGATGGGAAGACCAGGATGTTGGCGGGTTGACCACCCAAACGACAACGCTCATACCGCTCTTGAACCAACGGATCCAAAGCGCAATCCACGCGCATTTCACCATCAATCAAAAAGTGCGGCGCCTCAGCCTGAGCGATTTCGGCGGCGCGACCCATCTTGTCCGAGTGCGCGTGCGGCGTACCACCGTAGCTTGAAAACGAACACATCGCGACGCGCGGCTCGATGCCTAGGCGTTCAAATTCTTCCGCCGCAAGTATCGCGATCTCGGCGCAGTCGTCATCACTAGGCTCAATGTTAACGGCGGTATCCGCCATGCCGATCAAACCCTTATCGGTGAAGCACAACATCAAGCCGCAAGCCAGGCGCACGCCGTCTTGCAGCGGGATGACTTTCAGCATGGTGTTAATGGATTTGCGCGCATTTCGAGTCACGCCGGTCACCATGCCGTCGACGTCGCCGCGGCGCACCATCATCGGGCCCAGCCAACGCGGGTCGGCGATGCGACGGCGGGCTTCGGCCTCATTGACTCCACGGTGTTGGCGCAGCGCCAGCAGGTCGGCGACATATTCATCAGTCTTATGCCACGACTCAGGTTCAATGATTTCGGTGTATCCCAAATCTACGCCGTGCAAACGGGCGCGGCCTTCAATGGCTGCACGACGGCCCAGCAGTACTGGCGTGGCAATCTTTTCTTGAATCAATGCCCCGGCAGCGATGATAACGCGATCCGATTCACCCTCTGGCAAAACAATACGCTTCCGCGCACGCTGAGCGCGGGCAACTATTTCTTGCATCATCTCGCGCTCGACGCCGATGCGTTCCCCAAGTTGGCGCGTGTAGACGGTAAGATCAAGCTGAATTCCAGCCACCCCAGTTTCCATCGCCGCCTTAGCGACGGCCGGGGAAATGCGCCGAATTACCCGAAGGTCAACCGGCTTGGGCAGGATGTATTCGCGGCCATAGGCCAAGCTATCCAAACCATAAGCAGCGGCCACTTGATCGGGCACTGGCTCGCGTGCCAACTCCGCCAACGCGAAGGCGGCAGCATGCATCATTTCTTGGTTGATGCAAGTCGCGCGGCAATCCAACGCGCCGCGGAAAATGAACGGGAAACCCAAAACGTTGTTGGCTTGGTTCGGGAAATCCGAACGGCCGGTGACCATAATCACATCGTCGCGCGTTTTCTTGGCGAGGTCGTAAGTGATTTCCGGATCCGGATTCGCCATGGCTAACACGATCGGATCCTTAGCCATCGATAGCAGCATTTCCGGGGTCATAATGTTGGCGACGGATAGGCCCAAAAACAAATCGGCACCGATCAAGGCGTCGCCGAGGGTGCGGGCATCGGTGGTTTGCGCGTAGCGCTTTTTGATGTCATTCAAATCGGTGCGCTCGTGGTGCAGCACCGCTTTGGAGTCCAGCATCAAAGCGTTTTCGCGTTTCAGGCCGAGGCTAATCAAAAACTCGGTGCACGCAACCGCCGCAGCTCCTGCACCACTGCAAACCATTTTCAAGTCAGCAATGTTTTTGCCGGCGATGTCGGCGGCGTTGATGACCGCAGCACCTGCAATCATGGCGGTACCGTGTTGGTCATCATGGAAAACCGGGATGTCTAGCTCGGCCTGCAAACGTTTTTCAATTTCAAAACAACGCGGCGCAGAAATGTCCTCCAGGTTGATGCCGGAAACCGTCGGCGCGATGGCTTTAACCGCCGCCACGATTTCGTCAACGTCTTGAGTTCCGAGTTCAATGTCAAAAACGTCGATGTCGGCAAAGCGCTTGAACAGCACTCCTTTGCCCTCCATGACAGGCTTGCTGGCCTCAGGGCCGATGTTGCCGAGGCCCAGCACGGCCGAGCCGTCGGTGATTACTGCGACGAGGTTGCCGCGGGCGGTGTAATCGTAAACTTTGGATTTGTCAGCGGCGATTTCCAAGCAAGGCTCGGCGACGCCGGGCGAGTATGCGAGCGACAAATCGTATTGAGTATTCGTCGGCTTGGTGTAAACAACTTCGATCTTGCCGGGTCGGCCTTGCTTGTGGTAATCCAGTGCTTCCTTGCGTGACGTGCGAGCGGACATGATTTTGTGGTGGACTGCGGTAAATGCAGCCCCATTTGTAGCACTACTTAACCTCGGGCGGGCGGAAGTCCAGCCCTGGCACGCGGATTGCAATTTGTGATTTTGCTGTGAGGAAGCCCCTGTTGGTTCTGGCGAAAAATCCGCTGATGACGTCGGTTTGTCTGCATGTGGTTGTATTGGCTTGTTGCGGTTGGGTTGAGTTGGGGAGGCGAGCGGAAAAGGTGGTGCCGCCGCAGTTATGGGTGGATTTGCAGCAGCTGACGGAGTGGGTTGAAGAGAATTTGCACCTGGAGCGGGATGATGAGTTCCTGCAGCAGGAGCAACGCCATTTAGAGCCGCCGGTTGCGCCCGAAGAATTCGAACCTACATGGGTAGAGCAGGAATTGGCGCATGAGGCCCCGCCCGATCTCGCCGACGTCGCCTCCAATTGGAACCGGCCTGCTTTTCATTGGGATCGTTCGGTGGATTGGAAACCGTTGCCGCTAAGGGTGGAGCCGGCCGGTCATAAGGTTGTCGTATTAGCTATGCCTAAATTATCTGATAAAAATGATTTAGGAACGAACA
>JACNIZ010000037.1 GCA_014382805.1 Planctomycetota bacterium | reverse complement strand
CCCGAGCGTGATTAACAGCGCTTCTACTCCGGCTTGCTTGCGCAAAGCTTCGCCGCCGACACTTAATTTCTGCATGTTGCCCAAGCTTTCTCCGCAAGCGGCTTCCGCTTCGGAGCGATTGGGGGTAATCAAAGCAGCACCGCGATAACGAGCAACGTCGTGGCGTTTTGGGTCCACCAATGATGGAAAACCACGTCTTTTTGCTTCGTCCAAGGCTTGCCGCAAAACCGACTCAGGAAGCGATCCTTTGCCATAATCACTCAATACCAAAGTCTGCCACTTGCTTTGTTTGAGTTGCTGAATCAGCTTGTTACCGACCGCATCGCTGATCGGGTCAAGAGTTTCCCGGTCGACTCTCAGCATTTGCTGATTGCGCGCCATGATGCGAATTTTTTGAATGGTAGGCCTGGCCTTATCTACGACCATGCCCGCGCCATCTGCGCCCAATGCTTGTAAACCGGCCAACATCTCGCGACCGGCATCATCGTCGCCCACTACCCCCAGGCAAAAAGCAGTAGCCCCAAGCTCACAAATATTGGCGACCACGTTGCCGGCCCCACCCAGACGATGGTCTTCGCGCTGCGCATGCACCACTGGTACGGGTGCCTCCGGTGAAACGCGGCGGGCGTCTCCCCAGACATAGCGGTCAACCATGAAATCGCCCAGCACCGCAATGCGCGTGGGATTTAGGGATTGCAAGAGGAGGATGAGGTCGCGGTCAGTCATCTTTGGGTGGGCGCGTGCGGTAGCGGTCGTGGATCCACAAGTATTGCTCGGGATGCTGGCGAATGACAGCCTCAAGCTTGTGATGCATTTGTTCGGTCAAAGCGAATACGGCTTCGTCGGTGGCGGCTTGTTTGTCACATTTTGTGCGCAGTGTGGTAACCCCAACGCGGTATTTTCCTAACCGATTGGTGCGCAGGCACCAACCGACCAAAACCGGCGCGCCGGTCCGCAAGGCAATGGCTGCAGCAGCGCGTTCGGTGGCTGCTAGTTTGCCGAACCATGGCACAAATAAGGGTGCGCGTTGGGCATTTTGATCGGTCGCCAGAATCACTGCACCGCCGCTTTTCATATGAGTCAGCATGCGTCGCACCGCGCCCTGTCTAGGAATCAATTCAATCCCCCATCCATCGCGGCTTTTTAACAGTTTTTGGCCGACGTAATAATTGGTCGGCATGCGCATGGTGAAAGCTGGCCGTAGTTCGGTTTGAACAGCGGCTGCGCCAAAAACCTCAAAGCCACCTAAATGTGCTTGGACCAAAACCGCGCCTTGGTCTTGAACGGCTAGCAATTGCTGTTTGGCGCCTTTCTCAAATTCGATGAGGCCTTCCAAACCGTCCCTGCGAGCACGCTGTAAAACAATCATGGTTTCCGCGACGGAACGCCCTAAATGACCGCACGACCTCTTTAGGATTTGATCTCGCTCGGCATCGCTCAAGTGAGGTAATGCAAGTTGCAACTGGGCGCGGCCATATTTGCGGCGGCGAGCGGAAAGCCAAGCAAGTCTCGCGACGCGGTCAGCGAAAGCCAGAGTCAGCGGACTGGGCAGTAAAGACAATAGAGCAACCATGGATCGCGTCGGCAAAGACATCATCCATGGCCAAACACCTGGCTTGTGTTTCCAAGTGCGGCGTAACGCGCGGCGTAAATCTCGAATGCGTCCCAAGGTGGATCGGGGTTAGGGCACGTAACGACCGTCAGGATCATGGGCGTTCCAAAGCGGCTCGATGTGGGCGGAGCGCACTGGCAGGTAAAGCAAATTAAGCAGTTCTTCCCATTGGTCTTGGCCGCGATGGAATTGCCAGTCGGCACGAACCTCCCAGATGTTGTCGCTGGCGAAGGGCTGTAATTTTACGCCATCCTTTTCGGTAACCAAAACTAGGTCATGCGCCTGCCAAGCGGCGACGTCGGCGAGCTTCCAAGCGTAGTGATCCGATTTCCAGTCGGTTCCGATGATGTTGACGCCGGCGCGTAAACAAAGCGTGGCGAAAGATTGCGGATTACCGACGCCAGCGCTGAGGAAAGCGGATTTGCCAGCCATTTTTTCAAGGGGTTGGATGTGGCCGCTGGTTAGTTGGCGGAGGTCAACGATGCACATCCCACCCTCCATGCGCGGCAGCTCGGCCAGGCCGACGCGAATTTGATCTACCTGCTGCCATATTTTTTCAACTTCGGCAGCTTCAACCAGCTCAGTGCGCGACAAAACGATCGCGTCGGCGCGACGCAAAGCGCGTGGGAATTCGCGCAATAAGCCAGCCGGCAAACACCGACCAAATGGGCGGGTAGCGTCAAGCACCACGACGTCGGTATCGCGGCGTATGCGTAAGTGTTGGAAACCGTCATCCAGCAGTACGACTTCGACTCCGCCGCGCTCCTGCATTTGCGCTAAGCCTTGCACGCGATTCGGGTTTTCCACCAAAATGGTCTGAGGGTGGCGATTTTCCAAAAGGCGCCCCTCATCGCCGCCGTAACCACGCGACAAAACGCCGACCTTTGCGTCGTGGCGTTGCAACCATTGCACTGCGCTCAACAACAATGGCGTTTTGCCAGTGCCACCGGCGGAGATATTGCCAATGGAAAGCGTTGGCATGGGCGGCCGATGGCTGGCCTTCCAACCGCGCTGGTAGGCCCATACTCGAACTGCGGCAACACTACCGTACAGCCAACCAAGTGGTGCCAGTATCCAAGCTAAAGCGGTTGGGATTTTCAATACCACCTATGCGCCGCCATGCGCTTACGCATTTCTGCCACTTGCGCGGCGTAGGTTGGATCCGCCACAACGTTGTTGCGTTCTAGCGGGTCTTTCTGTAGATCGAATAAAAACTCTTCCACGATCTTACGGTCATAAACGAATTTGAAATCCTGCCCTAGCTGCATTCCCCGTTTTTGGATGCGTCGCGTGGGGTCGGCAAGGATCGGCACAAAATCCACTTCGAAAAAATTGGCCTCTTGCTCGCTGTCGGCATGTTTACCTAGCAGCCAATCGGCAGCCGACGGACCTGCGCCTGTTACAACTGGAAGCCCAGCCAATTCCAAGATAGTATTGAACAATCTGTGTTGACTGAGCAGCCCTTTACGTCGTGCAGCGATTTGCTGGGCTTTGGGCAAGCGCACCATCAAAGGCAAATCCACCTGCTCAAAATGTAGAGTGCGGGTATGGCCAATGTAACCGCGTTCAGCTAATTCCTCGCCGTGGTCGGTGGTGAAAACCAACAGGGTATTCTGCCATTGACCGCTTTTTTTTAATGCCGCGATCAGCGTGCGCAGCGCTTCGTCGACTTCACGAATTTCTTCATCATAAAATGCGCTTAGCTGGCATAAGTCGGTAACAGAACTGCTGGCTTGATTGCTTTTGTAATCTTCGTCCTCCAATCCGCCTACAACCCAACCGTGATAACTGGGGTCGGCAAAATTCCAGTCAGGTTGATCCTCATACGAAGTATGCGGATCAAAAAAGTGTAGATTCAAAAACCACGGCTTATCGGCAGGTTGTTTTGCTAGCCATTCCAAACCATGGGCAGCAACCTGTTTGGCCGTCGAACCACGGTGAGGGTTGGTTGGGCTGCACAGCGAAAAGTCGTACCAATCAAAGCCTTCATTGAATCCGCGGCCACCGCCTCCGAGTAAAAAATTCGACATGATGCAAGCGGTCGCATAATTGGAGCGACGAAATTGGCTTGCCAACGTGTTGGTCTCCATCAAATTCGACCCTGGACCGACCATGCGCATCACTTTGTGATCGGCGGGTATTAACCCGGTGAACAAAGTTGCCATGCTGGGCATGGTCCAAGAAGTCACCGCCTGCAGGCCCTCTACAATGATGGACTCAGCCTGCAAACTATCCAAAAAGGGCGAGGTCGGCGCGGTGCTGTAGCCATAAAACCCGAGATGGTCGGCGCGCAATGTATCTACCACGACCAGCAATACATTGGGCGCGGAAGCACTCAATCCACCGCTCCCGGCCGAATTATCTTTGCTTTCACTGCCACAACTGCAAAGCAACCCAAAAACAGTGAGCAACTGCAAAAAGTTTCTAACGGTCAAGGCTTTCAGGTCCATGGCGATGGGCAATATGATAGCTGAACCCGATGAGCCAATTTCAGTCCCCCGAGAAGTCCTGTCTGGACTCGGCCTCGCTATTTTTAAGTCATAAGCAGAAGTCATTGGC
>JACNIZ010000044.1 GCA_014382805.1 Planctomycetota bacterium | reverse complement strand
TTTCTTGTGCTGGAGCCAATGCATTGGTTTACCAAGGCATTGACTTGAACGGCGACCGTGACTTGAACGATCCAGGCGAAGTCACCTTGTTCTTGGATGGACCAAACGCATTGGTAATGGATTACAACCCCAATACCATCTATGGCGGTGCGGCTCAAGATGACGGCTTTGTAATTTTCCACGATGGTGGACCAATCGGCGTTACCTACCCGCAAAATGGCGTTGATTTCTTGTTCGACCTCAATGGCGACCGCATGTCGGATCAAGTCGGGGAGCAAGAGACCAAGTACCGTTGGTTGCCAGATGGCTGCTTCGCTGTTTGTATGACCGTGGTTCCAACGGGCGAGTTCTTCGTTCCTGATCACGCTTCCTTTACTCCGTTCGGTGTTTCGGACCAAACGTCCCTCGGTACCGATGCCGTGATTGGCAACATTGGCTTGCCTAACCTCGGCACCCCTGTAGAGGTAACTCTCCAAGGTGGCATTCCTGGTGGTCAAGCAAACCTTGCAATGGGCGTTTCGAATACCAACAGTAAGTGGGGTCCATTGCCATTAAACTTGGGCTTCTTGGGCATTCCGGGTTCGAACTTGTACACCTCAGTCGGCTTCGAATTCCTAGTTGCGGTAGATGCCTTCGGTGGCGCTTCGGTACCACTGTTCGTACCAAACAACTCAGCTTTGGCTGGCAACCACTACTACTTCCAGTGGCAAGTCTTTGACGCCGGCTCCCCTGCTGGTTTCATTTTGTCGAACGCTGGAGACGCCTTGGTTAACTAGGTTAGCCGCGGGAAGCCTTGGTTCCATTCCCAAGACTTTCCCCATTTTGAAGGCGAAAACAAGCCGACGCATTTATTTCGCGTCATCCTTGTTTTCGCCTTTTTCTTTTGGGTACCCTCTCATGAGTTCTCGCTTCACTGCCTTGAAATTGATCAAACTCAACACCTTAATTGCCTGCCTTTTTACATGCCTGAGTTCGGCCTTGATTGCTCAAGGGCAAGAAGCCCAGCAACTTATTCAAGACTTGCAGCGGGCGACCGATGGCTATGAAGTGGCCAAACAATCGCAAGCTTTCGCCGATGTTCGCGGGGCCGAAGCCATGCAAGCAAGGGTGGATATCTTTGATGACAAACTGGAAATCAAAGGCGGACCGAACTTAAGAGATTGGCTGGTTTCCGGAATGATCAAAGCCGAAGGCACTGAAGAAACCAAGGTGTTGGCCAAGGCGGCTGCCAATAAAAAAAGCAGCCCATTGTTGCGCTTAGTCTGCTTGAGAGCATTGCGCCGTGGCCAGGCGAATGTCGATGCTAAGCCCCTGTTGGGCAAGTCTTTTCAAAAGTGCGACGCAATGACCCAGCGTGAGTGGCAACGCTCCGTCGGCGTATTGCTGGCTCAAAATCGTTTGGATTTGGAAAACGTCAAAGGCGGAGCCGAAGCTGTGCGCGGTCAATTGTTGGCGGCTGGCGCACCGTACTTGGGATTTCAATTCCTCAAAAACCTCACCGACTCTGAGGCGATGCAAATTGCACAGTCGGCGCTGAAATCCAAAGACCCTGGAGACCTCGCCCAGATGATTCACGTTTTAGCTGCGGCGGACACCGGTGAATATGCTTATTTTTTGAAGGTGGCGAGGTTTGCATTGAATAACGAATCGGCAGGACCGCGTATTGCCGTGATTGAGGCCTCTACGGAAAACCAAGTGTTCGAGGTTGTTCCGCTCATCATTCAGGCTTTGCAGGCGACACAGTCGGAGCCACCGGGGCGCTATCCAGCAGATTACGCTGCTGCCTTACGTATGCTTACCCAACAGCAGTTTGGTACCCGATCCCAAAGCTGGCAAACCTGGTGGCAGCGCGACGGCAAGAATTGGCTAAGTGGTGCGAGGTCAAACGGCCTCAAAAAACCGAAACTACTCAATGCCAAAGCAGAACATCAGGACGGCGACGATACTGTTGCGCAATTGTTCGGCATCCCGGTTGATAGCAATCGAGTGGCCATCGTGATTGATGGATCGGGCAGCATGAAGGATGATTTGGATCACCGCACTGCGGCGCAGGCGGCGGCCGATGAACTAGAAAGTTTTTTGGCCGATTTCCCGAAGGACGGTCGCTTTCAATTGCACATCATTGTTCGCGAAGGAAAACAATGCTTTAAAAAAGTCGTGCAAAGCAATGCAAAAAACTGTCGCCAGGCGGTCGAGTTTGTGCGCGGCTTTGATTATGGTGCCGCTTCGTCCATGTATGACGTATTGGTCGAAGCCCAAGAGGATCCGGAGATCGATACCATCCTATTTATTTCCGATGGTGGCGGCAGCTGGGGCAGCTTCGCCTACGCTGGCCACATGCTGGATGGGCTGGGATTTGCCCATCAACGCAGCGGCGTGCGCATTCACACAATATGCGTCGGTAAGAGCAAACCTAAATTGCGCTTCATGCGCGACCTTGCTGAATTAACCGGTGGTAAGATGAAAGAGCCCTCAGGTTGACCGCCTGGGAAGTGACGGCCTTCCCAGCACCGCTCCCCCGCCGTCGTTCTCGCCTCCCCCACAAAATTGCAACGCCTGCTCCCCATTTTGGCGCTGACTCTATGCGCACCCGCATTTGGCCAGCAACTTGAAGTTCATTTCATCGACGTCGATCAGGGTGAAGCCACTCTGGTGATTGGACCGAATGGCACCTCTTTTCTTTTTGATGGTGGACCAAATGCTGAAGGATATGCGTCGGTCATTCCGTTATTACAATCCAAGGGCATAAGCTCGTTGAATTACGTCAGCGCTAGTCATTACCATGCCGATCATGTCGGTGGTTTAGATGAGGTGTGGAATTCGGGAATTCATACCACCACTTGCCTGGACCGTGGCAATAGCCAAGAGCCTGGCACCCAAAGTTATGACGATTACAAAAGCGCTTATTCCTCGGTACGTCAAACCGTCAACCCTGGCCAGGTGGTTCAGCTAGGCAATGGCGCAACCGTGACTTGCCTAGTAGTTGAAGGCGATCTCATGGGCGGTGGCTCGGTCAATATTTCCAGCAGCGCACAGTGGGAAAATTCGGCATCGGTTGCTTGGAAGCTTGCATACGGCGACTTCGATATGTTCATGGGTGGTGACCTCACCGGCGGCGGCAATGGCACCACCGATGTAGAAAGTTCGGTCGGTCCGATTTGCGGCGACGTCGACGTATTGCTGGTTAACCATCACGGTTCGCGCACGTCTAGCAACTCTACTTTTATCGGTCAGTTGAATCCGGAATTCGCTGTCATCAGCTGCGGCCACGCGAACTCGTACGGTTTCCCGAAAACCGACGTCATCAATGCTCTGAATACTCCCAGTCACACCATTCCAGTTTGGTGCACTTCTGACGGCGTAGGTGGACCGGGTTTTGTGGATTGCGGTGGCGACATAACGCTGACCACTGATGGCACTACCTACTCGGTCACTTCGCAAAACGGCATTTCTTTCACCGCCTACTGCGATCAATCCGGCCCGCCCGCAGCGAACCCTGGCGAAATCGTGCTGTCGGAATTCATGCGCGATCCAAACAAAGTCTCCGACACCAACGGCGAGTGGCTGGAAATTGCCGGCGCCCGCATTGGCCAAGAAGTGAGTTTGCTTGGCTTAGAGGTGAGCGATGGGAGCGGGGATTTTTTCCAGATCCAAGCTGCAATTCTACTCAACGCCGGTGAGTTAGCGCTTTTCAGCTCCAACGGATTGCCAGGGACCAATGGCGGCCTAAAGTCCATCGTTGCCTGGCCGATTGGAGCCATGGCGCTGGGCAATAGCAGTGACAGCATTGAATTGATGGGCGGAAATGGCACCACCCTGGATAGCGTGAGCTGGGACAACTCCTGGCCAGGTGGAACGGGTACTTCGGCCGAAAGAAAAGACCTGGAGGAAGCCGGATCAGTTGCAAATTTCGCAAATGGCAGCAGCAGCTACGGTTTGGGGGATCTGGGTACACCCGGACAGAGCAACGACTCCGATACCACCAGCTGGGGGGGAACCGGCACTCCGTGGGTGGAAATTGTGACCTCACCCACCGTCGGCGGTCCGTTGGAAATGAATTGGTACATGCCTGGCGAGGTCGGTCACAACTATCAGGGGTTGTTAACCCTAGGGACTACGCCCGGAGTCAGCGTTGGCGGTACTCATATTCCAGCCAACCTGGATGAGGCATACGACCGCACCCACAACA
>JACNIZ010000334.1 GCA_014382805.1 Planctomycetota bacterium | reverse complement strand
TCCCGGATGCGTTGGAACTCTCCCACTGACGTCGCCCTCGGCACGGTGCAGCCGCCGTGTTTACCAGCCTGCAGCGCGGCGATGCTCTGCGCGCCATGGTCAGGAATCGGCGTGTTGATATGCACCGCGTCGATGTCAGGGTCCTGCAGCAACTCCGCATAATCGGCGTAGCGCTTCTCCACTCCAAAAGCATCGCCGACGGCATGCAATCGCGCTGGATCACGCTGGCAAATCGCCACCAATTCGACGTCGGGATGAGCCTGATAAATGGGGATAAATTCGGCGCCAAAACCTAAGCCAACGATGGCTACGCGCACATTATTTTCAGGGGACATGCAAAGAGGATCGCGGGAGGCTAGATTTGCGGATAGACGCAAATGCGTAAAGGATGGGAGGTTTTGCGTCATGGGCCACTCAAAGGGGCCAGCTCCATATTTGCCTACCTAGAAAGGCTCTAGACGCGGCCGCTCGGACGTCATAAAACCGTTTCGCCATGAAAACCATTAAAGGCCCGGCCATTTTCCTTGCCCAATACATGGGCGACGAACCTCCTTTTGACAACATTGAGACCGCCGCCAAGTGGGCGTCGGGGCTCGGTTTTAAGGGATTGCAAATTCCTACTTGGGATAGGGCTGCAATTGACTTGGAGCTTGCAACTACGTCGCAATCCTATTGCGACGACTACCGCGCCATGTTGGCCAGCCACGGCGTGGAAGCGACCGAATTGTCGACCCACTTGCAGGGGCAATTGGTAGCGGTGCACCCCGCCTACGATCAGATGTTCGACGGTTTTGCGCCGGAAGCGGTGCGCGGCAACCCCGCCGCCCGCACTGAATGGGCAGTGGATCAGGTGAAAAAGTCGCTGACCGCGTCGAAAAATCTCGGTTTAACGGCGTCGGTTACTTTCAGCGGCGCGCTGGCTTGGCCCTATTTTTACCCGTGGCCACAGCGGCCGGCAGGCTTGGTGGAAGAGGCTTTTGCCGAACTCGGGCGGCGCTGGAAGCCGATTTTGGATCACGCCGAGGACTGCGGAATCGACCTGTGTTACGAAATCCACCCCGGTGAAGATCTACACGACGGCGCAACCTGGGAGCGCTTCTTGGACGAGGTCGACGGCCACGCGCGGGCGAACATTTTGTACGACCCCAGCCACTTTGTACTGCAGGCTTTGGATTACCTGGCGTTCATCGATCTCTACCACGATCGCATCAAAATGTTCCACGTCAAAGATGCCGAACTACGCTGCGACGGCCGCGTCGGTGTTTACGGTGGTTACCTACCGTGGGGCGATCGCGCCGGACGTTTCCGTTCGTTGGGTGATGGACAAACCGACTTCAACGGCATTTTCACCTTGTTGGCCAAGTACGACTTCCCTGGTTGGGCAGTGCTTGAATGGGAGTGCGCCTACAAAGACAACCAAATCGGCGCGGCCGAAGGCGCCAAGTTCATCGCCGACCACATCATCGAAGCCGCCGCAAGTTCTTTCGACGACTTCGCCGCGTCGGGCATCGACCATGCCATGAACCGTTCGGTTTTGGGGTTGGAGTAAAGCAATGATGAAACACATAATCCTCATTTTCGCCTTTGCGGGTGCACTGTCCTGCCACGCTCCAAAAAATCATCAAGACGAATGGTTCGCCCTATTCGACGGCGAGTCGCTGAAAGACTGGACTCCGAAAATTCGCGGCCACGAATGCGGCGAAGATCCATACCAAACCTTCCGCGTCGAAGATGGTGTGATCAAAATTGGCTACGAAAATTACGAAGGCAATTTTGATGGACGTTTCGGTCACTTGTTTTACGACGAAGAGTTTTCCCACTACCTACTTAAAGTTGAATATCGCTTCGTCGGCGAGCAACATCCGGGCGGACCGGGTTGGGCTTGGCGCAATAGCGGTTTGATGCTGCACGGGCAGCGGCCTGAAACCATGGGAACCACCCAAGAATTCCCAGTTTCCATCGAAATGCAGCTACTCGGCGGCGATGGCAAAAATGAACGCGCCAACGCCAACCTTTGCACGCCGGGTACCAACGTAGTCATGAATGATGAACTAGTGCGTCGCCATTGCACCAATTCGACGTCGCTAACCTGCCATGGTGATGAGTGGTACACCGTCACCGTTGAGGTTCTTGGCGGCGAAGTGATCCGCCATTATTTGGGCGAAGAACTGGTTTTGGAATACCAGCAACCTCAGCTTGACGACCGCGACGCCGACGCGCAACGACTCATTAACAATGGTGAATTACTACTGACTTCCGGCACCATCTCATTGCAGTCGGAGAGTCATCCGATGGAATACCGTTCGGTTGAGATCAAGATGCTGGACTGACGGGGGCGGCTTATAAGCCACAATAATGAGCTCTGGAGCAATCATATGGCCCAGAGTTCTTTATTTGGAAAAAGTCCGCTGGATTGAGACTGGTTCGCAATTATATACTCACTGTGTTCAAAATCCGTATTTTCCATGACGCCCCACACCCTACTCATAAGCGTATTTTTGGCAATTCAAATCGCCCAAAATCCCACCCCTCCCCTTGTTGAAAACTGCGGACAATTCGCCCAAGAAACTCAATACTGCCTTCAAAGTAAAAACCAAAGTGTACATCTTCACGAGCAAGGCTTGAGCATTGCTCAGCTTGATGGCGCTCTGTTTCAGCTTCAATTTGTCGGCGCGCAGGGTCCATTGACTTAGCGCGGTTTGATCAACGCGGAAAGTACTCATAACTATTGCTCTGGGCCGAGAGAAAATTGGGTGTTGAACGCACCCGGATGGACGTCGGTATCGGCTACGTTCCGCAAAGGTATTGAGGTGCGATTGCAAGCTGAAGGTCAAAAGCTCAAGTATTCCTTTCACCTCAATGCTGGAGTTGCGCCGCACGATTTAGTGCTAAATTTTGCCGGGGCGGATGACGTAGAAATTCTGGCGGATGGCGGACTAAAGATCAGCAAAGGTGAAAGTCATATTTTGGATGCGGCACCGGTGGCCTGGCAAGATGGCGTCGACGGTAGGGACTACGTCGAGGTAGCTTTTGAATTGTTGAGCACCCCTGGCCTAGTGGCATTGCGAGTCGGTGAATACGACCCTACTCGCCCCCTAATCGTCGATCCGGAAATGCTACTTTTTTGCGGTTTCCTGGGCGGCGGCCTGCGAGAAGAGGGGCGCGGCATCGGCGTTGATTCGCGCGGCGACCTTTTTATTACCGGCTTCACTGAATCGCCGGACCTGCCCGTTCACAATGCATGGCAAACCAGCTTTGGTGGTGGCAGGAAGGATGTTTGGATTGCAAAGATTTCTCATGCTGGTGAATTGAGATTCTTAACTTTCTTAGGCGGAGATCACGACGAACTTCCTTATGACCTATCCATGGACCCGGATGGCAACGCCTACATTGCAGGCGGCACCGCATCGACCAACTTCCCATTTTTTAATGGCCCAGATTCCGTTCCCCAAGGGTCCCTGGATTGTTTTGTCACTAAGATAAATAACAACGGCGTCCCGGTATATTCCGGCACTTTTGGCGGCACAGAGTTTGACAGCTTGCGCGGTAACTATGCCGACGCCTTGGGCAATCATTACGTCATTGGGCGCAGTTTTTCCGACGACGGCTCCTTTCCAGTTGTGGGAGGTCCATCACTGACCCATTCCGGCGGTTTGAGCGATGTCATCGTCGCCAAAATTTCGCCCGACGGCTCCACTTTAATGTTTGCTGGTTTCATCGGCGGCATCCGAATCGACTATGGCCGCGACATCATTGCCGACGAGGATGGCTTTGTTTACACCTGTGGTTGGACCAATTCTGATCATGCCAGTTTCCCGACTTTGGTGGGTCCTGACCTAACCTATAACGGGGGCGATAAAGATTATGGCATGGGTTGGTTTCAATACGGCGACGCTTGGACGGCCAAGTTTTCGCCTGACGGGACGACATACAGCTATATCGGTTACATCGGCGGCGCGCGAGCCGACGCGGCATTTTCCATCGTTCTTGATGAACAGAATCGTGCCATCCTCGCTGGCCATACTTCCTCCGATCAAAAAACCTTTCCCGTGGCCGTCGGCCCGCGTTTGCAGTACGTCGGCAATTTTGTTGAAGACTTAAATCCCTATGGAGATATGTGGGTGGGCCGACTTCAAACCGACGGCGCTGGCCTGGAGTTTTGCGGTTATATCGGTGGAATTCAGATGGACCGAGCTTGGCGAATGGCCCGAG